>CAZGVP010000130.1:0-7776 GCA_964529135.1 uncultured Caulobacterales bacterium
GAAATTCTATACCCCGAGATAGCACGTGCTCATACGATAAAGGGGGCCGAAATTCTTCTCCACTCAACATCAGAAGTTGCTGCGCCAACATTAACACCAAAAGATATTTCAAAGCGCGCACGCGCCTTGGAAAACATAACTTACCTTGTTTCAGCTAACACAGGCGGCGTTCATAACAGCGCAATCCCACAATCATCCATTGATTACATGTCGAAGGTCATTGACTGGAAAGGTAACGTTATCGCCGAAGCGGCAGGCGGTGAAACCATGAATGCCAATGCTATTATGGATTTAGATGGCCTTAGAAGCGCAAGACGTAAAACCGGTATGTCCAATTTTCTTTCCAGACTTCCCTTTGACGCTCTCAACGAGACCTATAGCAAAACTATGGCCCCATCAAACCGTACACCAGATGGAAAAATGATTGAGAAACCCGCCGCTATTGCGCAACAACAAACTGTGATAGACAGACTCATCAAAGACGACATCATTAAATAGAACCATTATGAGCAATACAGATAAAATCTATTATGTTGTAGAGAATAACATCGGTGAGATTATTCTCAATCAACCGGAAAAACGTAATGCTATAAGCGCCATTATGTGGGCATCCTTAAAAGATTGCATCAGAACGGCCGAGCAAGACTCTTCATGCAAGCTTGTAGTCATTCGCGGAGAGGGTGATCATTTCGCTGCCGGAGCAGACATTTCAGAATTCAAACAAACATATGCTACTCGTGAAAGCGCTGCCACCTACACAAAAACCATGCTCGACACACTGGCAACTCTTGAGGGATGCACCAAACCTACTATTGCTGCTATTCGTGGCGCCTGTGTTGGTGGCGGATATTCAATTGCTCTTGCTTGTGATTTTCGCATCGCAAACGATAAATGCCGGGTTGGCATTACTCCCGGCAAGCTTGGCTTAGTTTACTCTCTTGCTGATACGCGTCGATTATCACAAACTGTCGGCATCAGCACCGCAAAGGAGTTGCTATTGACCGGTCGCCTGACCTTAGGCGCCGATGCTCTGGCGTTAGGTCTGGTGGACAAGCTTTTTGACGATGAAAAATATGACCAACAACTGGCAACATTCGCTGATGAAATTATCACCACCTCACAATGGTCGGCACAGGCTACAAAAAAAACATTCGCAATGCTCGAAGCTGAAATGAACGATGATGACCCAAAAGCATTATCATTGATGTTAGAGTCTTTTGACGGTGTTGATTTTAAGGAAGGCTACAATGCTTTTCTCGAAAAAAGAAAACCAAAATTTCCATTCAGGTAAACAAGGCAGCCATTACAGCGCTTGCAGATGGTATTAACGTACTGGAGGAGAAACATTCTCTGAAAAATGGTTCGCTATATTTTCGCGCGTTGTTACCCAAACATTATCATGCGCCTTCACATAACTTAGAAAATCCTGAAAAGCACCAATACGCCCTGGCCGACCGATAATCCGCAAATGCAGCCCAAGGGACATCATCCGTGCACCTTGTGTATTCGCCTCAGCTAGAAGCCAATCAAAACTGCGCTTGGCATAATCGAGCCACATATCAGGTGTAAAACTTGGGCTCAACCAGAATTTCATGTCGTTAGAATCAATCGCATAAGGAAGGATTACCATTGATTTTTTTGACCCACCACTCAGTGATACCTGGTCCCAGTAAGGGAAATCACCGGAATAGTCATCCATATGATAAGTATACCCCTCGTCGGCCAATATGCGTCTGGTGACATCAGAATAGAGATAGCGCGATAACCACCCTGATGGACGACGGCCGCATGATTTTTCAATACTGGCTGCACTCTTAGCAATAAACTCACGCTCTGCCGCTTCTTCCATAAATGCAGTAAACGCCCATTTATGCCCATGATCTGCAGGCTCATCTCCACGCGCCATAATCGCATCAGCTAACCATGGCGCTTTTTCTAACGCCTGCCCACAGACCGTCCACGTCGCCGCAACATTTGCCGCATCAAGTAATTTCAATACACGGGGGGCGCCATAATTAATCCCATACTGATAGTTTGATTCATTACTGAAAACCCGTATTGGCTTTCCAGGTACCGCACCTAATTCATCAACCGGTTCAGGGCGTTTATCGCCCTCATCCACACGGCGCTCTGCGCCTTCTTCAACATTAACGACAAGTGACAACGCAAGTTTTTTGCCACCAGGCCAAGTAAAATTCTTCGGTGCAGGTTCATTATAAACCATCAATGAGGCTCCTCACCGCCTGAAACATTCATGCTCTCGCCCGTTATATACTGGGCATCATCAGAGCAAAGGAAAGCTACCGCCGCTGCAGTATCTTCTGGCAAGCCCGGACGGCGCATCGGTATTCGATTTTTCATCGCTTCCATATACTCTTCAACAGAGGCTGCGCCAACAACCTTTGCAAAATACTCATTTTGCCACGCCCCTAGCCCTGTTGTGACATGGTTAGGGCACACATTATTCACCGTAATTTTTTCAGGCCCCAACTCAATTGATGCTGAACGCGCTAAACCCACAAGGCCATGCTTGGAAGATGTATAAGCTTGCGCATGAGGAAAACCAGATTTGGCCGCCTGACTCGCAATATTGATAATCCGCCCACCTCTGCCGTGTGCTAACATTGCTTTCGCTGCTGCTTTCAAACCAAAAAATGAACCCGTTAGATTAACGTCAATCACAGCGCGCCAATCGTCTTCAGTGACCTCCATCAATGGCTTCATAATATACCCAATACCAGCATTATTGACCCAGATATCAAGAGAGCCATGCTCTGATACGGCATGATCTGCGAGCGCTTGCATGTCGGAAAGACTACGTACATCAGCAACACAGGTGGATGTATGGGCTCCAAGTGTTCGGATTTCTCTCGCAATATCTTCCATTTCATCGGTAGCCCCAATATGCTCCGTTCCCGTCGCAGCATCGCGTGACGTTCCTATATCAGAAATAACAATCGAAGCACCTTCACTAGCAAGTCGTTGTGCAATAGCTTCCCCCAACCCCTTCTTGCGGCCCGACCCTGTTATGACGGCTGTTTTACCTTTAAATCTTCTCTGGGCATCAACCATCAGTTTTAACCCACCTTATCAGTCATAATGAATACAAGATCATCAGCCATTGCCTGAAACTCACCAGCCACTTTTTGCATGGCTTGCGTTCCAACATCATTGCCGAACTGATCCATATCCAACACATCGATAGTTTCAATATAGGCATAAGGCGGCTTATCATCGGACCCGAGCAGCGCCGTCGATTTAAAAACCTCAAACTTTTCAATAGAGCCAAGGCCATTCACCGTGGGGATATCCACACTTTTCGCCCACGTTTCATAATCAGCCACGCTGATGCCAGGTTTTAGATTAAAAAGAGCAACAATTTTCGTACCCATAATAAGCCTCCGTGTAAAAATGCAGCGGGTCCTTTGATTTAGCTATTGATGACAGGGTAAGCGCCAAAAATCAAATGATATACCAATTGGGCAATGGCTCAGTTTGAATTTTATAGCGTATAAGTGGTTTTTCGCTCATTATGAGCCATCCGTTTTTCTTGTTGCTGAACAATAGCAATTTCACAAAGAGCGGCCACTAAAACAACACCGATCACTACGGTTCACAAAACATGCGCACCAGAATAAAAATATGTTGCATTGCTTCGCGTCAAGAAGCTCAGATGGCGATCGAAGAAGGTGCAGATGCGCTTGGCCTGGTAGCACAAATGCCGTCGGGGCCTGGTACAATATCTGATACTGAAATTGCATCCATTACAGCGGTTGTGCCACCGCCAATATCGACATTTATGTTGACCTCACAAACAACGGCGGAGGGTATTTCCAAGCACATTGAAGCGACGAGGCCCTCGACGGTTCAGATCGTTTCCCATATCACACAAAAAGAGTCGTCAAAACTCGCAGCATTGCAGCCGACTATTCAGCGTATTCAGGTCATCCACGTTGAAGGTGAACAGGCCCTTGACCTCATCCCGAAATATGCTCCGCATGTGCATGCATTTTTACTCGATTCCGGGCGACCAAGTGCTGAGATTCCCGAACTCGGTGGAACTGGCAGAACCCATGATTGGTCAATAAGCCGGGTGTTCGTTAAAGAAAGCCCCCTTCCCGTTTTCCTGGCAGGAGGATTGAGACCAGAGAATGTTCAAAACGCTGTCAGTGAAGTTCGGCCATTCGGTCTCGACTTATGCTCTGGTGTTCGCACCAATGGCAGGCTTGATAGACAGAAGCTGCAAAAATTTATGACAGCTGCTATGTCGGCCTAACGGTTGCAGCAAAGCATCAAGCCGAGCTCGCGGTTCGTATGAAATTGGTATGGCAGTGAACGCAGATAGAGTGGTAAATTCATGGTGTGCCTCTCAAGAAGGGTCTTCAACAATCATCACCTTGCAATCCGCCAAAGGCTGTCGCGCTGCTTTTAACGGAGCATATTCTGGAGATGACCAGAAGGCTTCAATAGCGGCACGGTTTGGCCATTTTGAAATGACAGCTGAAACGCCATCATCAAACTCACCTTCGAGCACGCTCACTTTCGGCGTACGCGTTACATACTCACCACCAAATTTGCCGATCAGGGCAGAATTAGGTTTTCCATACTCATTCAAAAATTTCTCACGATCATGGATTTTTGCAAACACTACCATATACGCTGCCATCAACTTCTCCTTATACGTCCATAATAAATCAAACACAATTCTACGCTTTATCACGTCCTGATGTGTTATACTTTTCAAGCATTGCAATTTGTTATATCATTTAAAACAGGAAACCATAGTTAGAAGCAACCATCAAGACCGGCATGAGGTAGATATGACCAACACCAATACCCAAAAATCCAGCCTCAGCCGGCGAGCCTTTACAACTGGAAGCGCAACTCTCGCACTATCAACCTCGATCGGGTGCAGCAAACGTACAGCATCTGGGAGGAAAACTTCCCGAAAAGACGCAGATGTTATTATTGCTGGCGCCGGGCTCAGCGGGCTTTATGCTGCCATGATTTTAAAAACCAAAGGTTACCGGGTTATCACTCTTGAAGCCTCTCAACGGATAGGCGGCAGGCTATTTACGCTAGATGATGTCGCCGGAGGACCGGAAGCGGGAGGCGTGGAAATCGGGCACTCCTATAAACGCTTGATCAATATTGCAAAGGCTGTTGGCGTTGGTATCGACTTTGAAGGTAGTGGCCGTTCCCCTAGGGTTCTTGCCTTTGGTAACAACATCATGACTCCAGACGAATGGGAAAACTCAAATTATAATCCGTTTCCTGATCAACTCAAGAGTGCCAGCCCGGATCGAATCCTATTCTCCGCTTTAGGCCGTGAAAACCCGTTTACAGATAGTGGCGCATGGAAAAACGCAAGCGGCGATGCTGATCTATCAGCACTGACACTCCTACAAAAGAAAGGATTTTCAAACGAAGCTACAGAGTTGATCAATATTGCTCTCAACGCCAATCAACTCGAGACCTATTCCGTTGCTAATCTATGGAGATCAATTCAGCTATTCACGCAAGACAGTGCGCGAGGGCCCAGCGGCGCTATCGTTGGCGGCTCACAAAGATTGCCAGAAGCAATGGCAGCAACCCTTGGCACTGATATCAAAAAAAATACCTGTGTTAAGGCAGTGGCCTCAACCAACAAAGGCGTTGCTGTCAAAACGCAAGACCAAACGCTTCACGCAGATTTTTGTATCCTGGCCCTACCATTCCCCGCCATTGCAAACATAGCATTAGACCCCGCTCCTCAAGGGATAAAAGCAAATGCCATTAATACCCTGCCTTATACCCAGATTATGCAATTGCACATGGAACCGGAGTTTCCTTTCTGGGAAAAGGACGGATACGCCCCATCTATGTGGACGGATAGCCAACTAGAACGCATTTTCGTGACAAAAGACAAATCAAACAAAGTAATCGGCCTGAAAATATGGATCAATGGCGAAGCCGCACGCATACTCGCAGCTCAACCCGATGCTATGTTGGAAAAACTGGCGCAACAAGAGCTCACACGCATTCGCCCTGCTAGTGAGGGAAAGATTCGATTGCTTAAAACCATTCGGTGGACGGATAAAAGCTATGCAGGTGGTGCTTATATGCATTGGGCGCCAGGCCAGATCAGCAAATGGGCTAACACCATGGGCGACCCACTGGGGCGCATACATTTCGCAGGCGAACATTTGTCACACCATCATACGGGTATGGAAGGTGCTTTGGAATCCGGAGAGAATACCGCGAATGCCATCATGAATATAAGTATATAATTCGAACTAAGCCACCTTTAAAGGCGGCTTAGCCACAAGACAATTATATATAGTTATAGCGGTTACTCTCTGTCCGGTGCGCTAACCTCACCCTCCGCGACACTCTTATAATATCCCCAGCTCGTTACATTTTCACGGTCATCATCAACAGGTGGCGGGGCAACATATTCAGGATAATTATCCGCAATTTCTTTCTTAAAAGCTTGTGGTATTTCATCCCAGGAGCCAAGCATTTTTCCGCCAGTGTGCATATAAATCACACCTTCACGGCCACCCATTTTCATCCATGGAAGCCAATCAGACATTCGCGACCATGCAATCTGTACATTCTCCCCTTGCGTTGTATTGGGGTCGAGCAATGATGCTGACGTTCCAGAAAAATTAAACATTTCCGTCGCGTGATATGTACCACCAATTTCAGATTGATACTCTGATGCCAACGGATTTGGGTAAAACAACGGTACAGTCGCTGTCTGCCACCAAACATCGCCTTCGATCACACCAGACCATTTATAGGGTTTCCCGTCACGCCCCTTACGGCCAAATGTACCGTTTACCGGATCATTGGCGACGTGCAACACATCTACCGTTTCGCCTGTCCATGGGTTTTCCCAAGTCTTTAAAACCTTACCAGTCTGCGGATCTTTATACATCAACAATTCGCGCGAAACGAGTTTGAACCCACCATCTTTTAACGCCGTACAGGTTCTAACGTTCATACCCTCAACGTTGAATATATTCCGATCACGTTCACCCTGACGGCGTGAATAAGCTTTTCCAATCCACCAAAATGTAGTCGGCTCCCCGTCAACAGTAGAACAATATGCCTTGCGAGTGATCGTTAAGGCATCATCGGTTTTTGACGGATCAAGTTGCGCCTGAGCACAACTAATCATAGCCAGCGATACACACAGGGCTATCAATATATTTTTCATGGAATTACCTTTCTTAAAAAATTCCCAATATATAGCAACTAAAGTAAATGATATATCATTTAACCGGGAGAGCAATGGCAATTTCATCCCTTAGTATAAGCCACCATTGATCCACACGATATCTATTCACCAAAAGCAATCCGGGCACAAAACCCGATCATGCGACGAAGAGCGCAACATCAGGCTCAATTCTAGGATACAACCCCCCTCCCAAATGATATATCATTATGGTATGAATGCGATCACAAAAGAGGAGAAGCCATCATGAGCGTTATTGAAACCGCCAATGAGTTGAAAAAAATCATGCCCCTGTTGGCCCGCCATGAAGGCGTCTGGGAAGGTTGGTATCGATTTTATAACCCTGCCGGAGACCAGTTCGATGCCCACAGATCACGCCTGATTTGTCGGTTTCCCGAAGAAAAGCACCCTTACCACCAGACAAATTATTATGCTTGGGAAGATGGCAAAACAGATGTCCGTGATTTCCCCGCTGCCGTTAAAGACGGACGCCTATTATGGGATAATGATTTTATACAAGGTTGGGCATGTGATGTTGCCCTGGATGACTTTTC
>CAZGVP010000131.1:0-7757 GCA_964529135.1 uncultured Caulobacterales bacterium
CTCCAGAAGATTTGGAAGTTACGCCATCACGCCGAAGTGCGCCGCGCGTTCCCTTTGGCACTGTTGTTGAACGCGGTCTTCTCAATCCTGGGTCAAAGCTTTATACCAAGAACCGTAAAGTGCAGGCAAAAATAAAAGCCGATGGGTCTATTGCATTAAAAACTGGTGATGGCAGTACCTTTCAAGGGTCTATTCATAAAGTCGGTGCCCATGCGCAAAACTCCGAAAGCTGTAATGGCTGGACATATTGGCACTTTGAAGAACGAACCGGCCTAAAGCCAATCGATTTCCTTCGCGACAAAATTCGCAAGGCAGAAAAGAAAAGCGCTTAAATATTCCGTTAACGGTTTGTATTGAGTTTAACCTATCCCAACGCTCAGCGCCTTCTTCATAACAGTTGGCAAGCGAACTTCAGTGGGTTGTTGCCATTCATAGGCTTGCGATAATTTAGGCACTGCCTTCATGTGGCCCAAATACACATTGAGCACAAGATGAAAGTGCGTAAATGTGTGATGTGCTTCTCCTGCGCTCACCCATTCAATCTTGGCAGGCGCATTCTTGAGGTTGTCTTTTTTGGTCACTTCACTGTTTCCATCTTCGCGCCACTCAGACCCCGGCAACCCCAACATTCCGCCCAATAAGCCTTTGTCCGGGCGGCGCTCAAAAGCAACCGCACCATCGGCGCGCTGCAACACAAACGCAGTCCCGAACCGGGTGGGCTTGGTTTTCTTCGCTGCCTTCACTGGATAGGATGTTTCATCCCCATTTTTATGAGCACTGCAATAGCTGCGGATAGGGCACAACAAACATAGAGGTGCCTTGGGACGGCACACGCTTGCTCCCAGATCCATCAGACTTTGTGCAAAATCACCATGGCGCTCAGCTTTGCCAATACCTGGCCAATAACTCGCCGTCAGTTTTTTCAAAGCCGGTTTCGCTCCCGGCAGGGGGGATGTTTCAGAAAACAAACGTGCTGTTACGCGTTCAATATTGCCATCCATAACAACAGCGCGTTGATTAAATGCGATCGCGGCAATGGCGGCCGCAGTATAATCTCCAATACCCGGCAATGCCCTGAGCGCATCTTCATTGTCGGGGAATTTTCCATTGTAATCATTCGACACAATCACTGCGCACTTATGCAGGTTACGCGCGCGCGCATAATAACCAAGCCCGGCCCATGCGCCTGTTATTTCCTCAACTGGGGATGCAGCCATATCCGTAACTGCTGGCCAGCGATCCAAAAATTCCTGAAACCGAGGGGCAACTGTTGCTACTGTTGTTTGCTGCAACATGATCTCAGAGAGCCACACATGATAGGGATTTGGCCGGTGCCCGGCTTTTCGCTCTCCAGGCCCGATGCGCCAAGGTAAGGCACGCGCATTATCATCATACCAACGAAGTAAATCCTTCGACAGCCGTGATATTGAAGCATTTGGTTTCTTCTGCAAAATTTGTTTCACCATGGCAGGCGTGGTATAATAATCTGGCAAACTAAGCAAAAGGCCAACAGCAGCAACAGTTTCTACGACAGTCACAAAATAAACGGGATAATCATGCGTAGGATCCATTCATCCTCAGGGTCAAAAACCCGCCCGGTTCGCAGAGCTCCGCCACACCTTCAGCGCTATACTGGCAACATAGTCACCAGCCTTGCGCAACAAACACGCTATATGGAACCCTCCCTCGCGGCACGCTGGCAGGAGATTGTCGGCCCTGAAATCGCAAAAATTTGCTGGCCTTCAAGGCTTTTGCCAGACGGACAACATCACTCACTTGAACTTATCGCTCGAAATGGGGCCGCTGCCACAAAATTAAATTACGAAGCCCCTGCCATACTTAATGCGGTCGCCAGAATATTAGGCCCAGGTACGGTATCTCGCCTGTTGATAAGGCAACAATCCAGCAAGGTAGAGGCCATAAAACCAAAAAAGGTCTCCTCCTTAAGTCATAACGGAGGCACCACCGGAAAGTCCGCCAGCACGCCACCACAACCCCTGAGGGAGCAACCACAAGAGCCCTCCCCTTTGGCGAGTGTTCTGGAGAAATATCGAGAATCGATAGAGCGCGATAAAGCTAAACATTAAATCTTCCATTCGTTCTCCCTCCAAAGTTAGGACAGCACCGAAAAGCTATGATATAAGCCACCTAACCACATCATTGCTGTTGCTGCCACTACGCGCGAGCTAACGCAAGAATCAGCCAATACATACCCGAGAACAGCTCTCAAGAAAGATACTTTTACTATGAATATCAACGTTTTAAACCTTTCTCTTCTATCAATTTCAAGCCTCATCCTTGCTTCATGTAGTGCGGCTTCTAATGAGCAATCGAAAGATCAATCAAGCGCTGAAGCCAGCTCGGAAGCATCAACTATTGTCGATAAATTTGCCGAAGCGCGCGCCCGAGACGGCGCCCTTGGTGATATGGTGCTAGGTAATGAAGAAGCACCAGTAACCTTGGTTGAATATGCCTCATTTACGTGTGGCCATTGCGCAAACTTTCACACATCGGTTTTTCCCGATCTGAAGGAAAAATACGTCAACACCGGCAAAGTTAAATTTATATTTCGTGAGTTGCCAACAGCGCCACAACAACTTTCCTATATCGGATCAGTTATTGCACGGTGTGCAGCGGATAAAGGTGGTGACAAGGCTTATTTCGCTGTCGCTGATAGCCTTTTTAAAACCCAGGCAGCATGGGCATTTGGCGAAGATCCGAAACTTGAACTTCTGAAAATTGCCGGTCAAGTTGGCATGGATGAACCAGCTCTGGATGCTTGCCTCAACCGTCAGGAAATTGTTGATGTGATCAATGAAAATGTCGAAGAAGCACGCGATACATTCAATGTAACTGGTACACCAAGCTTCCTCCTGAACGGCGAAAAACTCAGCCTGCGCAATCTGCAAGAACTTGATGATGCACTAGCAAAAGCGACAGGCGAAGAGGTTAAGGAGGAAGAATCCGAAGAATAAGGCCTAGGGATTAATCAAAAACAACCCAATTGTTGCCCCGTTTAACAGCATATTTCTTGTCTGTTTTCCCCAATGTCGTGTTTTTCTTTGGCCATTGGTTAAGAATCGGGACCAAAAATCAGGTATGGAATTTGCGATCCTTTGAATTCAGAGAGGTTGCAGGCGGTTGGTGCGGCTTTGCACAAAAAACCGGGCTAAAGACTGATCTTGGGTAAAGGAAGCGTTTGGTGAAATTTACTAATTTGCGGATGACAGGCTTCAAATCTTTTGTGGAGCCAACGGATTTCGAAATCCATGATGGCCTGACAGGGATTGTCGGGCCAAATGGCTGTGGGAAATCCAACGTGCTAGAAGCCCTTCGCTGGGTTATGGGTGCAACTTCTGCAAAAGCGCTGCGCGGTGAAGGCATGGAATCGGTAATCTTTTCCGGCACCACCATGCGCCCTCAGCGCAATTGGGCCGAAGTTACACTCACGCTAGAGAACAAGGATCGCTCTGCTCCCGCTGAATATAATGAAATGGAGACGATTGAGATTACCCGCCGCATCCTGCGCAAGGAAGACGGCACTCAATCAATCTACAAGATCAACAATAAGGATGTGCGCGCAAAAGACGTGCAACTCTTCTTTGCCGATGCGTCTTCTGGAGCAAATTCTCCCGCTCTGGTGCGCCAGGGCCAGGTGGCTGAACTGATCAATGCCAAGCCTCAAAACCGACGACGCCTGCTGGAAGAAGCAGCAGGCATCACTGGCCTTCATTCAAGACGCCATGAGGCTGAGTTGCGCCTACGTGCAGCTGAGACCAATCTCTCTCGTCTTGATGATGTCATGGGGGAATTAGACAGCCAAAAAGGCGCCCTCGCGCGACAAGCCAGGCAGGCAACACGCTATCGTAATATATCCGGCGATATCCGCCGGGCAGAGGCGATGTTCTCATTTTTGCGCTGGACAGAGGCTGTAACCAGTGCGGAAGAAACCACAACAGAACTTTCTGGCGTTTCTGGGTTTATTGAGGAAACAGCCCTCGCCTCGACCCAAGCGGGAAACGCGCGCGAAGAGGCACATAGTAAACTCGATCCATTACGAATGAAAGAAGCGGAAGCGGGCGCTGCCCTCCACAGGCTTACCGTCGCACGTGAAAACCTTGATGATGAAGCGCGCCGCGCTGAAGCAGAATTGGCGCGTCTTTCTTCAGAAATTGAGCGTATTGAAGCCGACCTTGATCGCGAGAAAACACTGCTTGCTGATGCGCAAGAAGCAATCACGGCCCTCAACAGCGAAGAAGAAGGCCTGCGCCAGCGTGAAACTTCTGAAACGCAGCGCCTTACGAACGCAGAAAAGCTGATGACGGACACCGCCGAGGCACTGATTCAGAGCGAAGCGACGTTTGAAACACGCAGCCGCGAAAATGCTGAACAAGAAGTCAAACGCAAAGCAATTCGTACAAAGATTAATGAGCTCGAACATCGTATTAATCGTTTCGAACGCCAGATTGGTGAGTTAAATTCTGAACGCGCACGCGTAGCGCCAGAAGATGGTGAAGCAGAAGCACTAAACACTGCCAAAGCTGCTTTCGAAAAGGCATCCGCAGATGTAGCCCTTGCGCAAACGGCACAGACCCGCACAGAAGAAGCACGCGCTCGGGCAGAAGCAGAGGAAGTTTCCACCCGCGCACCACTGCGCCAGGCAGAACAATCTCTTGGTGAAATTGAAGCCGAACGTGATGCCCTAACAAAATTACTCACCGATCACGGCAGTGACTGGCCAGCCTTGATCGAGCAAATCGATGTGGAACCAGGACTGGAAAATGCTCTAGCATCAGCATTGGGAGATGACCTGAACGCTTCAATAGATGCGCGCGCGCCTGCTCACTGGTCCTTGCATGGACGAGAGCGATTAAACGATGATCTGCCCAGCGGGGCTATGCCAT
Source organism: uncultured Caulobacterales bacterium (assembly GCA_964529135.1). GTDB lineage: Bacteria > Pseudomonadota > Alphaproteobacteria > Caulobacterales > Parvularculaceae > CALLPQ01. The sequence goes on from CAZGVP010000131.1 coordinate 4,905, forward strand.
TAAATCACTTTGTCAAAGCCCCGGCAGAACTAATCCGTCGGTTGAATATGGTTGGTGTTGTAGCCCGCGAATTGGGTGACCGGTTACAATCTTCACTAATGCCAGGCCAACGTCTTGTTTCTCGTGAAGGCGATTTGTGGCGGTGGGACGGTTTTGTCGCCCGAGCAGAAGCAAGAACGGCTGCTGCTATTCGGTTAGAACAGAGAAACCGCCTTTATGCACTCGAAGAAGAATTAACCGCAGCTAAGCGCGCGGTAGATGGAGCCAAGACAACCCATAGCAATGCCATGGGATCTTTAGAAAACTGCAAAACTCAAGCGTCAGCTGCCCGGAATGCATATTCAATCGCACGTCGCCTCACAGAAGAAACACGATCTGTTTTTGAACGCCTTGAACGCGCTTTTGAAAAAGCGTCTGCACGCATTACCGCGATTGATGAAAACCTTGCACGCTTGAGCGAAGAAAAAGGCGAAGCCACACAAACTATTGACGCTCAAAAAACTGAAGAAAATGAGCTACCTGACCCAGCCATCTTAACTGAGGCATTGTCCCACGCACGCGATACACTCTCGAGGTCACGCGGCGAAGCAAGCGAAGCACGAGCCGCCCATGGCGACCTTGCTCGCGAGGCACGCATGCGGACAGAACGATTAGGGGAATTAACCCGTGAGCGCGGCGTCTGGGCAACTCGTGGTGAAACCGCAACCGGGCGTATCGAAAACCTTCAAGGCACATTAGAAGAAACACGAAAAGCACACAAAACTGCACACTCCGCCCCTGCTGCCATTGATGAAAAGCGCAAAGGTCTTCTTAATCAGATTGAAACTGCCGAAATCACACGTAACGAAGCTGCTGATACATTAGCGCGCGCGCAAACTCATGCACAAGAAATGAACAAAGCAGCCCGCCTGGCCGAAGAAGCTGCCAGTGAAGCCCGGGAGGCACGCGCACGCCTTGAAGCTCAATCAGAAGCTGCCATCTCACGGGTTGAAGAAGCCGCTTCTCTTGCCCGCGAAACCTGCAACGCCGAACCGGAACAATTGCTGGAAATTGCTGAGCACAAAGAAGACAAAGAGCTTCCAAGTCGCGAACAGACAGAAAAGAAACTGGAACGCTATAAGCGTGAACGTGAAAACCTTGGCGGTGTTAATCTGCGCGCCGATGAAGAATTGCAAGAAATCGCAACACGCCTGGAAGAGTTTACAGTTGAGAGAGAAGATTGCGAGGGCGCAATTCGCAAATTGCGAGGATCAATCTCCAGCTTGAACAAAGAAGCACGTCAACGCCTTCTCGATGCATTTGAAACGGTCAACACTAATTTCACCCGTTTGTTCACTACCCTCTTCAACGGTGGACACGCTGAGTTACGATTGGTTGATGCTGAAGATCCGCTAGATGCAGGTCTTGAAATTTACGCCTCTCCTCCTGGGAAAAAGCTCACCTCGATGTCACTTATGTCTGGTGGAGAGCAAGCCCTTACGGCAACCTCTCTAATCTTTGCGGTGTTTATGGCAAATCCAGCTCCCGTATGTGTATTGGATGAGGTTGACGCACCACTTGATGATGCGAATACAGAACGTTTCTGCCGCATGTTGCAAGAAATGGTTCATATGACAGACACTCGTTTTGTGGTAATCACGCACCACCCGCTTTCAATGTCACGCATGGATCGTCTCTTTGGGGTCACAATGATTGAACGCGGTGTCTCGCAGCTTGTATCGGTGGACCTTACCGGCGCAGAACAACTGGCTGCGGCTGAATAAAAAAGCAAAGTGAAAGAATTTCCTTTACTGCACTTCGCGTAACACCAACTCAATTTCAAACAGCTTGGGCCAATTTTTACCGGTAACAAAAAGACGCTCACCTTCATCATCCCAGGCTATGCCATTTAGTACATTTTCTTTACGAGTAATATTGCGCATACGGATCACATCTTTTTCTGGAAGCACCCCGGTCATATCAATAAGTCCGGATACGCGGCCTGTTTCAAGCTCGATCATCGCGATCCAGTCGGTTTGCCAGATATTTGCGTAAAGAAGGCCAGTGCTTGCGTCCTGCCCGCCAACAATCCATTCCAACTCATTAATATTACGGATTGGTTTACCTTTCAGAGTTACGTTTACATGGCCAGTTTCTTCAAAGCTATCAGGGTCGAGGAAACGTAATTTTGATGTGCCATCACTGACAATCAATCGTGAGCCATCATACGCAATACCCCACCCCTCACCTTGATAGGCAAACTCGCCACGTTCAGAAAAATCAGAAAGACTATGGATAAACCCTTTACCCGCTTTCCAGGTTAAAGAAATTATTCGATCTCCAGCAGCAACGGCACCTTCGCCGAAATATTCGCTTGCCAGATCACGATGCATTACTACTTCTCCGGTGTCAGGAACGATTTTTCTTATTGATGATAACCCAGTTAGTCCGGTGCTTTCAAAGAAATAACCATCATGAAAAAACAGCCCTTGAGTGAATGCATCTTCATCATGGGGATATATATTGATAATTTTATACCCGTACACAGATAGTTTTTCATTATCATTTGGATTTACGGATTCTTGTTCAACAACATCACTACTCTGAATAGCAACAGTACGTATCAAATTCCCATCAGAAACTGTACCAGCAGCTTCACCAGTACAACCCTGCATTAAACCAACCAATAAAACGCAGATGGTTGAGAACATTAGCAATCGACCAGACGCCATTTGATTAACTTTGCTTGTAAATTTGACCGTCATAATTCCTAACCGCCTGAAAAATCATCATCAAAAATTTCGTAATGGGTAGAGCGCGCATCAAACCGCTTTAGAACAGTGCGTGGTTTGGCCGGCACATGCGCAGTTTCAT
>CAZGVP010000132.1:0-7741 GCA_964529135.1 uncultured Caulobacterales bacterium
GCGCAGGCTCGGGTTCAGCGGTGGGATCGCCAGTGGTGCGGACGGATAATAATTGTCATTCAGAATCGCACCGAGCAAGGTGGCGTATTTTTCACCACCCCGGATGAAACCACCTGCCGGCCGGTAGCATCATCCACACATACCGCGAGCGCCAGCCGAGCCTCTTCCACCTCTTCGATAGCAGCGTCAATTTTTCGATTCATGGCATCAATAATGTTGAGATTAGCCTGCGTCTCCAATTCAAGATTGGATAAGGCCGCACGCAAGGCTTTCCTGTCGCTCAGCGCCTCGTTCAAATTTCCAAGCTGGATTCCCATGAACACCCCGACGACAACAATAGCGAAATCAAGGGCGACCGCAGTCCAGTTCTGAGTTTTAACATGTTCGGTAATGCGGCGCAGTAACAAACCCAATTCCTTCTCCAACTCAGTTTCATAGCACTATAAAATAACTCAAAAGGCAATTTAAGAAGTAAAACCTGTAGGCCGAACTCTTGGGCTAAATGGCAACAATAGAGCAAATGATCACACAAACAGAGGCACAGCAAAACTTCTTCCTGGGGCCAATACCGCTACATGGGATTGACCCTCAACTATAGTACGTGTACACATCTACAATGCCCATTATATCAAAAAACCGACAGCAACAAAGCCTTGTACAACAGGTAGCTTTGCCTTGCGCATATATGGGATCAATGCTGAATTTTCAGTAATTCATAAACCCTAATCATGAAACAAGACCTCGCTACCTTTAGCGGGGTTTTCTTTTGGAAGGTCCGCCAAAAGTACCGAAGGTCACTGCAAAAGAGAAACATAATGACTTTTACGAGTGACAAACAAATCCACTATATTGCTCACGGCATTATAACGTGCAGCTTGCCAAAATCAGAATGGACCCATGCGGCCCATTTTGCAGCCGCAGTTGCACTTCTAAGCGAGAGAGGGCTGAGAGCTGCAGAAACCGACATGCCTGGCCTTATACGATCCTATAATGATGCGACAGGTGTCGAAAATTCCGACACTGATGGGTATCACGAGACAATAACGCTTGCCTCACTGAGAGTCGCTCACACCTTTGTGGTCGCCGCCACGCCTAATAAAATGCTCTTTGAAATCACAAACACAATCATGGCTTCTCCCCTTGGCACACCGGGATGGCTAATAAAATATTGGTCGAAAGAAAAGCTATTTTCTGTAGAAGCAAGGCGATCCTGGCAAGAACCTGATCTCAAACCCCTAGATTTTGAAAATTTCTGACTAGCCAGCTTCCACTGACTCAACCCGCAACCCTCCACGGGACTTACCTTCAGCATCGGTCAGTTCTTTTACCCAAGGGTACTGTATTGCTACCTCGTCCGTATATCCCAGATTGCGGGCGGTTGGAGAACGGGGTATGTCTTCAATTTCTTCGTAATGCGTCCCAACCATCTGATCGACCAGGAAGTTGGTAATGCCGAAGTTGCCTTTTTCGTTGTGGTAATGATGGGCAAGATGAAGCTTCTTGATCCGTTTCCAAAATGCCGATTTGGGTTCAAACGCAAGATGTTGACCGCAATGCCAGAATTCATAAATACAGGTCATTGCGAGCGCGGCACCAATAGATGCAAGTGCGGCAGACAAGCCACCGATCAACCAGCCAATCGGTCCTGTGAAAATCAGGATCGTCGGCAGGGTTGTATGTAATCCGCCAAAAAGCACTGACAAATCATTTGGGTAACGGTGATGATCGAAATGAGTGCGCTTCCAGGCAGCAGCCGTCAGGGGGGTTTTATACATCAAAGGATTATGCAGAACAAAGCGGTGAAGAATATACCAAATTGCAGGGTAGAGTACGACACTCGCCGTCATCGCAATAACGAGCCGAAGCGGTGAGTTCATCGTCGAGAGAGCCCCAATCAAGGTCAGAGTCAACAATACCAGATAAACTTGAATACCCGGATAGGTAATATAAGCCCGGCGTAAATCAGCTAAAGACATACGATTCAGAAGGTATTCTTCTTCCTTCCAGGCTTTATATCCGACAAAAAGGCTCATTCTCGTCTCCAAAACGCGATAAACAAAACCCTCGAAGAGGGACAATAACGGGCGAAAAGCAGGATCTCGGGCTCGCGACCGCGAATCCCGACATCAAGGGGGCCAAAATACCATTGCTTTTAGATATTAGCGAATGAATTATCATAGCCAAGCCTACAGTAAAAGGGGTAATTTAGCAGGCCTTACTTTGTCACTTGAACTCTGGCAGCACTACATTCCCCTTAGCTAGTCAGCTTCATAAACACCTCGGGCGTGGCGGGAATGAAACATCTGTTTGTAATTTTTGATATTTTTTCTAATCATGGCCCGTTGCTCATTGACCTTCTTGACGCTATCTGCCCAACTTCACATCTGGGATAGGAAACAGCCGGAGTTGTACCCAGGCTGGGGGCGTGATAGGGATCATAAGTTGTGGTCATGCTGTCCTTCACTGGACTATGCATCCCACTAGGGTAAGTTGAACGCCTTGTAGGGCAGAAAATAAGGTGTCAGCCGGGTATCCGGCACGGTTTAAATCAGTCGTGGTTTTGCAAAAAGTACACATCCACCGGTTACATATGAGGGGCAATGACTATCGCCTATCCATCTCCACAAAGATGTACACCTCAATGCAATGGTATATGTTTCAAAGTTTATGCAAAACTCTTGACGGTATTAAATCGGGCTATTGCAGAGTGAGTTGGTATGAATTTTCGCACAAATTCCATTGAAAATCCGGGACTTCCCACCCCATCCGCGAACGAGGCTTTACCGCAAAAGCTTGGTCGTTTTGATACGCTATGTGAAGCCCTTGATTATGCCGCGCAGGGTGAAACAGGGTATAATTTCTATTCCCTCAAAGGCGAACTCACACAAGCTTTGCCATATAGCCTACTTCGTACCCGTGCCATCGACTTGTCACGCAAGCTCACAGAACGATTTGAGCGCGGGACCCGGGCCTGCCTAATCGCAGAAACCAGCGCTGATTTTCTAGTGACTTTCTTTGCGTGCCAATATGCAGGCATCATTCCTGCACCAATGCCAATGCCAGTTAATCTTGGCGGTAAAGATGGATACATTATTCAGATACGCCAAATGATGATTGGCGCCCGCGCGAGCGTAGCCCTCGGACCATCGCAGCTTTTAGATTTTATGAGAGAAGCAGCTAACAACATCCAGAAGATTGAAATTGTCGGTTATGAAGAGTTGATTAATCTTCCTGCAAGTACGAGCTCTTTCACGCCATTTGCCAACGATGAGAAGTGTTATATCCAATATTCCTCTGGTTCTACCAGCGCCCCCAAAGGCGTAATTGGAACACAGCAATCCGTTACGAATAATCTCTCCAGTATTGTCTGTGACGGGTTGAAAGTTAAGCGCAATGACAGGGCAACAAGCTGGTTGCCGCTTTATCATGATATGGGATTGATCGGCTTTGTCCTAACGCCAATGTTTGCGCAGGTCAGTGTCGACTATATCGCCACCTCTGACTTTGTGCGTCGCCCTTTAATGTGGCTGACCCTAATGTCTCGCAACAAAACAACAATCACCTACGCCCCATCATTTGGTTATGAGCTTTCGGCCAAACGCGCGAAAAAAGTAGACCGTGACACTCTTGACCTGTCACACTTACGTGTCGCAGGCATCGGCGGTGATATGGTTCGCCCGGAAGCTCTGGATGCATTTGCAGAAGCTTTTGCCGATATTGGGTTTGATGCAAAAGCGTTCACGCCGAGCTATGGGATGGCAGAAGCCACCCTGGCAATTGCTTTTACCGACGTAAACGAGCCCGTTAGTTTGGATCATGTGGATATGCGCCATTATAACAGGTCTGGCATTGCGCAACCTGTTTCTGCGGTCACATCCGATGAACATAAACGCACATTCGTAAAATGTGGTCAGGCACTGCCTGGGCATGCGTTGGAAGTACGCAATGATGCCGGTGTAACAACCCAAGATCGCGAAGTCGGCCGCATTTTTATCAAAGGCCCAAGCCTTACTCCCGGGTACTTTTCTGATGAGGGTGCATCACGCAACATGTATCATGGTGATTGGCTAGACACAGGTGACATGGGATATTCTCTTGATGGCGATGTTGTTATTACAGGCCGCGCTAAAGATTTGATTATCATAAATGGCCGTAATATCTGGCCGCAAGATATCGAATGGGCCGTGGAAAAAATAGAAAATGTCCGTCAAGGTGGCGTTGCTGCATTCTCTATTGATAATGGCGCTGGCGAGAGTATTGTTACTATCGTGGAATGTCGTGGTGGCCTCGATGATGAAGCCCGCACAAAATTACAGCGCGAGATTGCTCAAGTTGTACAAACCTCGGCAGGTGCCCCGGGGAAAGTTGTTCTGGTAAAGCCACATTCAATGGTCATGACCTCTTCAGGTAAACTTTCACGTGCCAAAGTGAGAGACAAATATCTTCAAGGAATTTTTGACCCTGCTCCGGAAGCGATCGCGGTACCACCTCAAGCCGTGAATGCGGTCAAGGCGCATGTATAATCCGCTGCGATATTACCTGCCCTACAAATACTAATGACCAGCTCATCTGCTATATCCCTATCAATGCCCCCCAAAACCATCGCTCTTACTGGTGCGACCGGGTTTGTCGGTGCGGCAATAACAGATATGCTATTGTCACACGGCCATCAGGTTATCGCCCTAGCGCGCACCCCATCAAAATTACATCGGCCTAACGAGGTCAGCATTATCAAAGGTGAGCTAAGCGATCCAACCGCCCTAAAATCATTGAGCGAACCTGCTGATATAATGGTTCATTGCGCCGGACTGACCCATGCGTTGCGTAACCAGGATTTCACCACCATAAATGTTGAAGGTGCATCACTCACAGCGCGTATCTTTGCCGAGACCCATCATCAAAATACGGCCAAGAAATTCCTCCATATCTCCTCACTCGCAGCACGCCAACCACATATTTCCGCCTATGCCGGTAGCAAATATGCCAGTGAAAAAGCCGTTGAAACCGCAATCGACACCTCTACTACAGGCATAGAGTGGATCACGTTAAGAGCCCCCGCCATGTACGGCCCGCGTGATGAGGCAACCTTGCCGTTTTTCAAATCCGTTAAACGGGGTATTGCACCCATACCTGGCGGAAGAGGATCAAGACGCGCGTCCATCCTCTATGTGGAAGATTTTGCCCGCGCTGTTTACACAGCCATGACACAGGCGCCATCAAATCGCTTGTATGAAGTTGGCGACAACAATCCAGATGGCCATAGCTGGGCACAAATTGCCGATGCCTGCAGTAATGCCCTTGGTGTTAAATCCCGGAAGCTTGCTCTGCCAAAACCTTTCTTGTCTGCGTGGGCTAGCTCATCGAGCACAGTAATTCGCGCTTTGGGTAGGCCCCCGATGGTCACGCGCGACAAGATCGAAGAGTTTTTTCACCCAGACTGGGCTGCACGGGACAACCTGCTCAGTGACCACACCTCATGGAGGCCCCAAATTTCCCTAGCAAGTGGCTTTTCAAAAACAGTGATTTGGTACCAGGAAGAGGGTTTACTCTAACAAGCATTGCTTTCAGTGGTTGCTTTTGCGAGACAAATGCGAAATGCACGCGTACTATAACGCCCTTACAATATGATCTCAGGAAGAAGAGTTTACCATGACGGCCATTCAGGAAGATGACGACTTAGTCTTTCGCAAAATCTGCACATTACTTGAGCCTATTAATCAAAAAGGCATCAAACTAACACGGGACACAGACTTTATCGCTGATCTGGAAGCTGAAAGTGTTGCTGTTCTGGATGTTGTTATGGAGATCGAGGACAATTATGATATTTCAATTCCGGTAAACGTGATCTCAGAAGTGCGCACAGTTGGCGAATTAGTGGATGCTATTCACGATATCAAAAAACAAAGTGCTTAATCACACCCTGGCATAAACCGGCAAGAAAAATAAGAAGGCTTACTAAATTTATGAGCTTGTTTGATAAGTTTGAGAAAACCGCGACGCTTTATAACGAACTGTCCGATAGTGGAAAAAATCCGTTTACAGTGGTCATGGAGGATATTCTTGGGCCCACCAGGGCTATTATCAAAGGCCAGGAAACAGTACTTGCTGGAACCCATAATTATCTGGGGATGACCTTCCAGAAAGAGGCCATTGAAGCTGCCCAAACTGCATTGGCCGAAGAGGGCACAGGCACAACAGGCTCACGCTTTGCCAACGGCACATTCAGTGGACACAAAGCACTTGAAAAGGGATTGGCCGATTATCTGGGAGTAGGACATTGCGTAGTTTTCTCCACGGGCTATCAAGCTAATCTGGGTGCAATCGCCGGACTTATTAAGCCTGGCGAAGATGTCATTCTTATCGATGCGGACTGCCATGCTTGTATCTATGATGGCTGCCAGTTAAGTGGCGCAGAAACAATTCGCTTCCGGCACAACTCACCCGAAAGCCTCGACAAGCGCCTCTCGCGCATTGACCCATCGGTAAAAGGCAAGCTGGTCTGTATTGAAGGCATGTACTCAATGTTTGGGGACGTTGCTCCCGTCAAGGAGTTTGCCGAGGTAACCCATGCTCATGGCGGCATGCTGCTTGTTGATGAGGCTCATTCTTTTGGCGTTTATGGCGAAAACGGCAGAGGTTGCTCTGAAACTGATAACGTTATGGATCAAATTGATTTCTACACTGGCACATTTTCCAAAAGCCTTGCCGCAATTGGCGGGTTTGTTGCGTCCAGACATAAGGAACTTGAGTATTTACGGTTTTCTTCCCGCCCTTATACTTTCACCGCATCCCCGTCCCCAGCCAGCATCGCCTCTGCTCATGCGGCCCTCAATGAGATTGAAAAAAATCCCGAAATCCGTAAAAAATTATGGGAAAATATTCACCGCCTCCACGGTAGCATCAAACAACTTGGCTTAAATCTAGCAGCAGACCCTGCACCGGTTATCTCCGTACTTTTCCCAAATAAAGAGACCGCTTTTGCGGCTTGGAATTTTCTGCTAGAGCAGGGTGTTTATGTTAATCTCGGCATCCCGCCGGGCACGCCAAATGCCACGTCTCTATTGCGCCTGAGCGTATCAGCCGCTCATCAGCCAGAAGACATAGAGAAAATTCTAGCCGCATACGGCGCAATGTCACAAGCCTTTCAAACGGCCCGTATACCTATGCCAGCATAAACTCTTGTGACAATGTGCATTAACCTATAAATCCAGTTGCATTCCTGAGATAGACAACACAATATTGTGTGAAAAGACACAAAATCAGCACAATTGTGTCCACTAAGATGGCCAAACATCCCTGTAAGGGATGTTAGGTAATAAGTTTGGCTTTTTTGGAGGACACTTGATGATCCAACCACTTGAATTGCGGGTTACTCCGCTGACACGGATCTTGGCGATAGGAACAATAGGGGCTAGCGCTCTTTTTTGCACCGGAAATGCCCTTGGCTTAAACACCCTCAACTCCAATCAGGAACAGCGCTCCTTCGAGCATGTCAGTTGCCAGAATAAACCCAACGAAATACGCTTAACGGTGAGTAATGTTGCCCAGGAAATCGGGCTTATGACGGCTGACCTATATTCACGTAACACAGAATATTTCCTAAAATCAGAAGGGCGAATTTCTCAGGTTAAGTTTGCGGCAAAAGCACCAATCACACAGTTTTGTCTATACGCACCGTCACCAGGCGAATATTCAATTGCCGTTTATCACGACAAAAATGCTAACAACAAGTTAGACAAAG
>CAZGVP010000133.1:0-7692 GCA_964529135.1 uncultured Caulobacterales bacterium
CTGTGCCAGAAACTCTATTAGAAATTGGTACATAACGTGGGGGCTAGACAGTCTGCATAAAGTGAGTATACGGCTGATTGATTTTAGACACTTCCGACACCATACCTGACCATACTTACACAAAATTTTAGGTGGACCAAAAGGTGGAACAATATCCCTCAAAGCGGAAATAATACAATAAAATCAATAGCTTAAAAATAAGAGTGGTGCCCCTGGCCCGACTCGAACGGGCACGTCCTAAGACACTTGATTTTGAATCAAGCGCGTCTACCAATTCCGCCACAGGGGCCCCGGAAGGAAGATGATGCCAACAGCATCTAACGTGCGGAACGAGGCTTATATCAGCCTGTTTCGTGAATGGGTATCCCAAAGTGATAAACTTTCTTGAGATTCTTTCTAACTGGCGAAAATAGCGCTCTATTGCCGGTTGGCTGATGCCAGCGGTGCAGGGTAACAAGGGTTTTTACCGTCGGCATACTATGGCCGTTGTTATTAACTAAGGGGTCTGGATGACCGATCTTGAAAACTCAACGCATTCACAATCCTCTCGCAAAAACCCCAATGAGAATGTGTCCAACCAAAGCGCACCCCATGGTGCAGGCTCCAACACCGGGGCCATTGCGCTTTTGATGGATATATTCGGGCGTTTGCGAGCGCGGGCGCAAAACGGTGTTACTGCTGATCTCAATGTTGAGCGTAATGTTCGTGAGAAGGGAGATAAAACTGAGCCCAGCTTTCTTGCTAGAGCGTCTTTGGGAGCAGTCTTATCTGAGCTTGATGAGCGCGCTTATGGGTTGTTGTTGTTGCTCCTCGCCCTGCCCTGCTGCCTTCCATTTATTTATATCCTGCCGCAGATTGTTGCATTGCCGATGCTGGCTTTATCCGCGCAATTGGCAATGGGGCGAGCATCCCCATGGTTGCCGAAAAAACTAGCTACCCGTGACTTTGCTATAGATGATTTTGAACATGTCCTCACCCGTGCCTCAAAATATATTGGCTGGTTTGAGCGCATTGCTCATCCAAGGTTGCCTTTTGTTACGAATAAGATTGGGTCGCGTGTGGTGGGCACCATATTACTTATTCCGTGTGCGTCTATTTTGGTGCCCTTGCCGACCACAAACACCCTCCCCGGCATTGGCGTTACGATCGCATCCATAGGTTTAATTGAGCGTGATGGATTGATGGTTATCACCGGACTTTTTATCGGTTTGATCTGGGTAGCGTTATTGTTATTTTTAGGACTCGAAGCCAGCTCGATTATTAAAGGACTGATTTTGGGGGGATGAACTTAAGGCATAAATCCCTCCTGCTACGATAAATTGGTGTGTGCCCAAGCATTAAAGTGGGGAAATATTCTAAGTGCAATATAATCACGCAAAATACGAGTAATAATTTCAATCTCGTCAAAAATCAAAGCATGTGTATCAAAAATTTTATCACCAGAACTAGTAAGATCGACCCTTACTTTTTAACTCAATTGCCTAAATCTTCTTAATTCTTACCCTCGCTTTGCTTTCTCAGTATGGCCTGATACACCCTCGCGTTTTTTAAGTTCTGTACACACCTCTTCAAAAGTCACATCACGCGCCGCCAGTAACACCATTAAGTGGTATAGGGTATCGGCGCTCTCAGCGATCAAGGCGTCTTTATCCGTATCTGTTCCGGCGATAATTGTTTCCACTGCCTCTTCACCAAATTTGCGGGCGCAATAAGTTGACCCGCGCGCTAACAGTGAGGCAGTGTATGAGGATTTTGGATCTGCACCTTTGCGACTGGCGATTGTGTCATATAATCGGGTAAGAACGGCAAGGTTTTGTGTATCTGTCTGTGTCATGATGAAAATTCCCTGTTATCCGGATATGGCGTCATCGAAACTGCGTCGTACCGGCACGCCAGCTTGCCTCAAGGCATCACGTGCCTCAGCGATCGTGTGTGTTCCAAAGTGAAAAATTGAAGCGGCAAGCACCGCGCTGGCCCCGCCTTTGGTGACGCCCTCGACGAGGTGTTGTAGCGTGCCAACACCGCCAGATGCAATAACCGGTACGTTCACAGCATTGGTGATGGCTCTGGTAAGGGCTAAATCATATCCGGTTTTCACCCCGTCCTGATCCATTGAGGTGAGCAGGATTTCGCCTGCGCCTAAAGCAACAACTTGTTTGGCAAACTCTATGGCGTTAATGCCGGTTGGCTCGCGGCCACCATGGGTGAATATCTCCCATGTTAGATCGCCGGTCTTGCGCGCATCTACGGCAACGGTCACGCATTGTGAGCCAAATTTTTGTGCGGCCTCACGTACTAGCTCCGGGCGTTTTACGGCGGCCGTATTGACGGAAACCTTGTCTGCCCCCGCAAGCAAAAGGTTGCGAAAATCATCAGTGGTGCGAACACCCCCGCCCACTGTTAGTGGCATAAAGCACTGCTCTGCAACTTGGGTGACCTGGTCAATTAAAATGCCCCGTCCTTCATGGCTGGCGGAAATATCGAGAAAACATAATTCATCAGCACCCGCGCTATCATAGGCGATGGCGGCTTCAACCGGATCTCCGGCATCGCGCAAGCTAACAAAGTTGACACCTTTGACCACGCGGCCATCTTTGACATCAAGGCAGGGGATAATTCTGATGTTTAACATCGACCCTACTCCGCCCGCGCCCGTTTTAGTGCAACTGCCGGGTCGATACGGCCATCATAAAGTGCCCGGCCAATAATGACCCCTTCAATGGGTTCAGGGCGTGCCTTCAACGCTGAAATATCATCGATAGAGGCGACACCACCAGAAGCGATTATGGGGATTGAAACCTCGGCGGACAGCGCGGCCGTTGCCTCTACATTGACCCCTTGCAAGGCGCCATCGCGGGCAATGTCGGTATAAATGAGGGCGGCGACGCCAAAATCTTCAAAGCGCCGTGCGATATCGCCGACATTATGGTTGGTGTCTCCTGCCCAGCCATCGGTTTTGACCCGGCCATCTTTGGCATCAATGCCTATTGCTACGTGTCCGGGGAATTTTGTTGCTGCTTCGCGGACAAAATCCGGATCATTGACTGCAGCAGTACCAAGGATGACGCGGCTAATACCAACCGCTAGCCAGCCTTCGACGGCGGCCATGGTGCGGATACCGCCGCCCAGCTGCGCGGGGGCTTTGGTATTGGTGAGGATGTCGTGCACCGCGTCACGGTTTTCCGCCTGACCGGTAAATGCCCCATCAAGGTCGACAATATGAAGGCGTTCAAATCCGGCATTTGCGAAAGCGCGTGCCTGTCCACCGGGGCTGTCATTATAGACAGTGGCGCTGCTCATTTCTCCGTGGAGGAGGCGAACGCATTTACCGCCCTTCAGATCAATCGCGGGGTAAAGGGTCAATTTAGAGGTCATGGCCGCCATCTCAGGAAATTTTGTAATAGAGCTAAACCAGCCTCTTGGCTCTTTTCAGGGTGGAATTGAACACCAACAATATTATCTCGCGCTACCGCAGAAACCAATCCACCATAATAGTCTGTGCTTGCAATAACATCATGTTTCATTTGAGATTCGAAATGAAATGAATGGAGAAAATAGAAATCTTTGCCCGATAATTTATTTTGGGTGCCAAATAAATCATGAAAATAATGAGTTTTGACCTGATTCCATCCCATATGCGGCACCCGACGTTTATGGGTATTCTGATCGATCTGTTTTACTTCCCCGGGTATCCAGTTCAGCCCCTGGGTGGTGGTAAACTCCAACCCACGGGTTGCCAGCATCTGCATACCGACACAGATTCCTAATAGGGGTTTTTTGTCCTCAAGGGCCGACTTTTCAAGAGCATCACGCATGCCAGCTAATCCGTTCAGCCCATCCATGCAAGATTGAAAAGCCCCCACCCCGGGTAGAACAATTCTGTCCGCGCGGCGCACATCCTCTGGGTTGGTGGTTACGCCTATCTGAGCATCTAGATCCATATTACGTGCTGCGCGTTCTATCGCCTTATGGACAGAGCGTAAATTGCCAGCACCCAGATCGATGATGGCGACGGATTGTTGGTCAGGATCGTTCATTGGCTAGCGCTTTAGACGGCACACTGGAAATTGCAAAGGAAAACTCGATAAAATTCTGGTGAGAGTGCTGGTACAACCAAAACTCCAGGCTTTAACTCCCGAGCATTCCCTTGGTGGAGGGCATAGCGTCCCCTGCCCTTGGGTCTTGCTCAAGAGCGTCGCGCAAGGCTCTTGCTGTCGCCTTGTAACAACTCTCGATAATGTGGTGGGTGTTTATTCCATAGATATTTTCCACGTGCAGGCATATGCCGGCATTGGTAGCGAAGGCATGGAACCATTCCTTGAATAATTCTGTATCCATATCGCCTACTTTTGGTTGGGCAAAACCAACGTTCCAGACAAGATAAGGACGTTTGGAAATATCTATGGAAGCACGCGACAGGGTTTCATCCATCGGAATGTAAGCGGTGCCAAACCGGCGAATACCAATACAGTCGCCTAGTGCTTTTGCTACGGCTTGTCCCATAACAATACCGACATCTTCCACTGTGTGATGCATATCGATATGCAAATCACCTTCAGCCCGCACTTTCAGATCGATCAACGAGTGCTTGCAAAACCCTTCGAGCATATGATCAAAAAATCCGATGCCTGTGTCGATGTCATAATCACCGGTCCCATCAAGTGTGATGGCAACAAATATCTCAGTTTCTTTGGTTTTGCGATCAATAGTAGCAGCGCGCATGGGAAAGTTCCTTGGTTGGTCAGATACATAAGCGCTAGAAATGAAAAAATCACCCACTTTCATCAAGTTGTGTTTGTTTCAGCAAATAGGATGCATTAGCTAGGGTGAAGGTTGAATAAAGGACGCAGATTATGCCGATTGAAATGCATGGGACGACCATTCTGGCGGTTCGACGCGGTAATACCGTGTGCATTGGCGGGGATGGCCAAGTGTCGATGGGTAATACCGTCGCTAAGGGTGATGCGCGAAAGGTACGCAGAATTGGCCAAGCCCGTGACGGAAAACCCGGTAATACCATTGCCGGTTTCGCTGGTGCTACCGCTGATGCATTCACCTTGCTTGAGCGGCTGGAAGCCAAGCTTGAGCAATACCCGAACCAGCTTTTGCGCGCTTCGGTAGCGCTGGCCACCGACTGGCGTACGGACCGATATCTACGTCGTCTGGAAGCGATGATGATTGTTGCGGATGAAAAAGTAACCTTAACCTTGTCGGGGGTGGGGGATGTTTTGGAGCCTGAGAACGGTATTACCGGCATTGGATCTGGCGGCGATTATGCGCGGGCAGCGGCGCGGGCGCTCTATGATGAAACCGACCTTGATCCCGAAGCGATTGTGCGAAAAGCGATGGGGGTAGCTGCATCTATTTGTGTCTTTACCAATGAGAATTTGACGCTCGAAAGTATTACCACCCAATAATGTTAAGGTTGGGCAAGACCCATAACGCCTTTATCGGTGCATTTGGTGTTGCTCGATCTTTCTATTGTGAGGCATAATAGCGTTGTTTCTGATCTTGTTGTATTAACCGTGAAAGCTAGATAACTATGTGTTTTCATATTGGTTCACTATCGAAACGATTAACCATATCACTATGGTTTGCAATGTTATTTGCATGTGACGATAATGTTGTTGCTCAAGTGCCAATACTTGCCTTGCCTGTTGATTGTGACATGGGAACGGTCTGCACAATCCACAAATATTTTGATCATGATCCGGGGCCGGGCAGGCTGGATTATGCTTGTGGGAGGCTCAGCCTTGATGGGGATACAGGCGCAGATTTTCGTGTCCCCAATTACCCGGTGATGCGGGAAGGGGTTGCGGTCATTGCAGCTGCTGATGGCGTTGTCCGGGCCCGGCGTGACGGTATGGCTGATATTTCGGTTCGCAAAACCGGGCAGGCGGCGGTGAAGGATCGATTTGCCGGAAATGCGGTTGTTTTGACCCATGCTGACGGATGGGAGACCCAGTATAGCCACCTTCGAAAGGGAAGTGTCAGGGTAGAAGTGGGGCAGAGAGTAATGTCTGGCGATGTGCTTGGGTTAATTGGTCTGTCTGGTAATACTGAATTTCCTCATGTTGAGTTTACGGTGCGCCATAACGGACAACCAGTGGACCCATTTGTGGGGGAGCGTGATAGTCAACCTGGTGCCGGGAACGGGCCATACCAGTGCACTGGTGAGCGATCGCCATTATGGAGTGAAGCAGCTCAAGCGGAACTTGATTATTCACCCACGGGTGTGTTGTCAGCAGGGTTTGCACCAGAGGCTGCGAATGTTGAGAAAGCCCGGCAGGGGCGGTATGGCCAATCGCTGATAACCAGACAAAGCCCGGCAATGGTGTTCTGGGTAGATGTATTTGGGGCAGAGCAGGGGGATATACAGGAGTTTCATCTTGTAGGCCCAGATGGTGCCGAGTTGGTAAGCGGTAATACCAGGCTGGAGAAAAACAATATCGCCTGGTTTGCGTTTGCGGGGAAAAAACGCCCTGAAGCTGGTTGGCTTGTAGGGCCATACCGCGGTGTGTACCGGTTGGAGCGCGATGGGGTGGTTGTGGCTGAAACTGAGATGACAATTATTATTGATTGATGGACGAGCCTATCAAGCGTGCTTTTATCGCTTTAGGTGTGGCCATGCCGCATAATGTCAGCATTCACAGATAGTGAATTACCGGTAGGGCCATCAGTTTGTGTTGCTTTTTGGCGATAGCTTATAGCCTCTGCGATATGTCGACGTTGAACCCCTTCATTTCCGTCGAGGTCTGCCAGTGTGCGCGCTACGCGTAATACCCGATGATAACCGCGGGCGGACAAGGCGAGAGCATCCACAGCGCGTGACATCAATTCTGCTCCTTGCGGGTCAGGTTTGGCAAGCCGGCTAAGAAGCGAATCTGATAACGCAGCATTGGTAGTGCCTTCAGCAGGTAGTACTTTTTTGGTATTGTCAGACGTTGTAATTATGGTGTTGGCCGGGTCTATGTTGCGCTCCAGCTGCATCATGCGGGCGTTGCTAATGCGGGCTGCAATCTGCGTCGATGTTTCGCCGGTGTTTGGCCCGGTCAAATCATGGGGACTGACAGCGGGGAGGCTGACCGCCAAATCCATACGATCAAGGAATGGTCCTGAAATGCGGGCCTGATAAATTTCCTCACAATTGGCCCCCCGCCCACAAGCTCGCCCACTGGAGCGGCCATACCCACATATACAAGGGTTCATCGCGGCTATTAACTGAAAGCGCGCCGGGTAACGCACATGAAAATTCGCCCGCGCAATAAGCACATCACCAGTCTCCAGGGGTTGGCGCAGGCTATCTAGCACAGGCGCTGAAAATTCCGGTATTATGGAGCAAACTCACCAAATATGGTGATTTACTTGTCGCAACCAATTTCCTTTTTTATGGCTTCTACCTGCCTTAGGCTGCTGCACACATTCTCGCATGGAATGCCGTCACCATCACCGTCAGCCCTTGGATGGGCACCGCTACACCAAGCAACAACAGCTTGATAGCAACTAGAATAGTCTGTGCATTTAGCGGCATAGGCAGGATTTACGACTCCTGCAAAGGTAAGAATTGCCGCGATAGTTTTTAATTTCATGATGTTCCCCTTATGAAAGTATATCCACGGGAGAACTATACATCAAATAAGAGAAATTGATAATTATATCTTGATGAGAGGCTAGTGGCGTCCGAACAGGGAC
>CAZGVP010000134.1:0-7685 GCA_964529135.1 uncultured Caulobacterales bacterium
CCTATCCAATTTTGTCCGCACCGCCCATATATGAGCGTAATACTTCTGGAACCGTTACGCTACCATCTGCATTTTGATAATTTTCAAGAACAGCAACCAGCGCACGGCCAACAGCAAGACCTGATCCATTTAAAGTATGGACTGATTGCGCTTGTTTTTCACCTTCACGCCGGAAGCGTGTTTTCATACGTCGTGCTTGAAAGGGGCCACAATTTGAGCAACTTGAAATCTCACGATATTGCTGTTGTCCTGGAAGCCACACTTCAAGGTCATAGGTTTTACGGGCTGAAAAACCCATATCTCCAGCACAAAGAACCATGGTTCGATAAGGTAACTCAAGGCGTTTCAAAACTTCTTCTGCTGCACCAGTCATGCGTTCATGTTCATCATCAGATTGATCAGGTGTCGTAATAGAGACCATTTCCACTTTCATAAACTGATGTAGCCTGATCATGCCGCGCGTGTCGCGTCCTGCAGAACCGGCTTCAGAGCGAAAACAGGGCGTTAGGGCGGTAAAGCGAAGCGGAAGCTCTTCTTCTTTAAGAATTTTCTCCCGAACAATATTAGTGAGGGCAGCTTCTGCAGTCGGAATCAACCAGAACTGCTCACTTGTTTGGGCATCGTCTAGTGTCTTTTTGATAGCC
Source organism: uncultured Caulobacterales bacterium (assembly GCA_964529135.1). GTDB lineage: Bacteria > Pseudomonadota > Alphaproteobacteria > Caulobacterales > Parvularculaceae > CALLPQ01. The sequence continues at coordinate 645 of CAZGVP010000134.1, forward strand.
TTGGTTAAGCGTTCAGGGCCTTCAGCTGTATTCCGGAAGTTCTCATTAATTCCTACCAACGCTTGATCCAGCAACTCCTCACGCTTGTTGATGTCAGAAGCTGTAAATAAATCTTCTGTGAATTTTGGCAATTGTCCAACGCCATAGATCGCTTCATCGCGTACTAATAGAGGTGGGTTCACTTCTGTATAGTCAAATTCACGCGTATGCAGATCAATCATGAAATTGCCAAGTGCGCGTTCAAGTCTGGCAATCTCGCCTTTGAGTAAAACAAACCGTGCACCGGACATCATGGCGGCGGTTTCAAAATCCATACCACCTAATGATTCGCCAATATCAAAGTGCTGCTTTGCATTCACAATATCTTTGGGAGCACCCCAGCGACGCAATTCTACATTGTCTGCTTCAGCTACGCCTTCGGGTACTTCTTCCACAGGTGCATTGGGCAAGCCTGATAGTTCTTTTGTGATCTTATCGCGCAGTATTTTTTCCTGCATCTCTAGTTCTGGCAGAGATTTTTTTATTGCATCGACTTCGGCGCGCAAGCGATTAAACTCATCCTCATCACCTTTGGCCTTCGCAGCACCTATTGCCTTGGAGGCAGAATTCCGGCGTGCCTGCACATCATTCATCTCAATGGTGAGCGCACGGGCTTTTTCATCAAGCTTTAAGATAGCTGACGCCATTGGTTCTTGGCCACGGCGCTTAAGGCCGGCATCGAAGACATCAGGGTGATCGCGGATTTCTTTTAAATCAAACATGCAGGCCTATTAGGGCGTTTGGCTTTGTGGGTCCAGATGATTTTCTGTCAAGCTTCCAGACCATCTTCCAGGTCACCATTACGCTGCTCTTTCACTTTTTTCTCTGCTAAGCCAACAGAAAGGATTGAGACTTCATATAGCCCTATTATTGTCATGGCGAGAATGACCTGACTGAACGGGTCGGGCGGCGTTAGAAAGGCCGCCACAGCGAAAATACCAACAATGGCGATTTTTCGGAACTTGCGGAGTGTTGCAGCCGTTAACATCCCTGCCCGCGCGATAAGGGTTAGCAATACGGGGAGCTGAAATGCAAAACCAAACGCCATCATTAATGCGGTCACAAGAGTGAGGTAATCCCCGACATCTGTTAGCAGTTCATAATTTATAGGTGCATTGTCACCTGCATCAGTCTCAAAGCCCACGGCAAATCGCATCACAAAGGGGATCATCACGTAATAAACAAGTGCGGCGCCCGCTGCGAACAGTACTGGCATTGCCATAACAAAAGGCAATAAGGCGTGGCGTTCTCTTTTATAAAGCCCTGGGGCGATGAACTTATAAAGCTGAAAAGCAAGTATCGGAAAGCTGACGAATACTGCTCCATAGAGTGAAACCCTGACCTGAGCGAAAAATTTCCCGAGAGGTTTAAAGTAAATAGATTCTTCGGGGGCCACTGCGCTAAACGGTATAACCAGATAGTTCAACAGATGTTCAGAGATAATAAAACATCCTATGAATGCAATAATAATCGCTGCCACACATATAATCAGCCGACTGCGCAATTCAGTGAGGTGATCAAGCAATGGCGCAGAAGAATCCGCCATTTCATCATCCTCAATTTCTTTAACAGATTTTGGTCGTTCGCTAAGGCTTATCTCATCAGGGAGGCTTTCATTGTCAGTTGAGTTTTTATCGCTGCTCATAAAATAACCTGTCGTCTAACTGTTTTCAGTCGGGGTGACGGTCTCTTCTATGAGAGAGCCTTTTGCGGGAGGCGCTTTTGATTGTGATGGCGCAGAGGAAGGTAAAGATTTTGCAGCTGCGTTTGCTTTGGCCCCTTCGGTCTGACCAGCCTTAACAGCTTGATCAATTTCATCGGAAATAGGTTTGAACGCCATATCAACTTCTTCCTTTAACTCCTCGCCGATATCTTCAAAACGCATGCTCTCCATTTCCTTGCGTAATTCATCCACCTCGCTCTCACGCGCCATTTCATCAAACGCACTGGTGAATTCCCCAGCCATTCGACGCGCTTTTGAGACCATCCGGCCACAAGTTCGCATTAATTTTGGCAAGTCTTTTGGGCCCACCACGATAAGCGCCACGACGGCAATCACCATCAGCTCGATAAATCCGAATTGTGGTAAGAGGCTCATTGGAACTGTTTGCCTTTTCAACGGTTGTTATGGCTTAGGCAAATATGAACTAGACCATAATGCCATTGGCTGAAGTCAGTATCAGCATTGGGTAACGAAAAACGTTCTATTCAGAGGTTTTCTCTTTTAGAGTTTCTTTTGCCGTTTCTGGCGTCACATCAACCGCATCATCGGCTCGCTCTTCAAGAGATTTTTCGTCTTTGTCCTCGTCTTTAAGGCCAGAGCGAAAAGCTTTTAAACCTTTGGCCATATCACCCATCATTGAAGATATGCGTCCGCCACCACCAAAGAGCAGCAGGATAAGCACCAGAACGATTGCAATTTGCCAGGGGCCAATAGCACCCATAATCAACCCCTATAGTTATGTTGATGCCAGTTCATAGACTGATGGCACCATTTTCTCAATCTGAAATTTACCCGCTAGACTATGCAGAACACCAAGACACTATAATAACCGACATAAATTCATAAAACATTGGTTTTCTCGTAAATTTGGTTTCCGCGAAAACTGTTAACGAAAACAGATAGTCAGCAAGGTTTTAATCCTTGATAATAAACCCTGGTATTGGCGATAAAAATCAAGCTGTCTCTGCCTCATCCCCGTCAAATTCGACCTCTTGAGCTTCCTCTTCCTGGCCCAGAAAATCTTGGGCAAACTCAGCATTATCATCATCGTCCAGGTCTGCTTCTCCGTCTTCGTCATCACGAGGCGTTGGCACCTGAAAATCTGGTGGAAGACGTGCCTCCAGAAGGCCGGCGGCTTTCAGATCTGCCATTCCCGGTAAATCGCCCAATCCTTCGAGCCCAAAATGCTCAAGAAAGTCCTGACTTGTTCCATATAATACTGGCCTGCCCGGCACATCTTTGCGACGACCACGCATGCGCACCCAACCAATCTCCATAAGCTGATCGAGAGAACCACGAGATACCGCAACTCCTCGTACATCTTCGATATCTGCCCGTGTGCAGGGCTGATGGTAGGCAATGATAGCTAAAGTCTCTAAAGCTGCCCGGGAGAGTTTGCGTTGCTCAACACGCTCTTTGGTTAAAACATGTGCTACATCCGATGCCGTAACAAACCGCCATTTTTTTGATATTTTAGAAAGAGTTATACCACGATTTTCATATTGCTGTTGAAGTATCTCGAGAATAGCAGGAACATCAGCACCAGCTGGCAACCGATCCGAGATAGACTTCTCATCTAAAGGTTCTAACGCAGCAAACAGCAAAGCTTCTGCCATTCGTACATGTTCAGCCATCTGATCGGCAGTCCAGACCTGGTTTTCCTCTACGGATATTATACCCTCATCCTCGCCTGATGCCTGTTCATTACAAGCGTCTTCATCGCTTTCAGATTGCTCGTGCTCATCTTCATTACTCAAACTGGTATCATCCATGGTAGTCATTTCCTCTTTCAGAGCTTCTTGTACCCCATGGGCATCAAGGTCCTGAAAGTTACGGGGGTCATCGTCTGTTATGGTCATCGGGTTATTATCCTCACGCAGGCATTATACCGCATCAGCTCTCAAAGCATCATCGTCTGTAAACTGTTCATGGGTGGCATCTGATATTACCTGAGCTGTGGATTGATCGCCCCCAGGTTCTGGTAGATTCGATATAGAGCCAGTATTCTCTTCATTTGAACCGGCCTCGCCTTCTGCCTCACGGCGTCGTACATATATCGGCTCAAAATGCCCCAATTGGCGAAGGTCAATCTGCCCATCCTTGGCAAACTCTAATGCTGCATGGAATGCACTGGCTATAACCGAGCTTTCAGGAGCATCTACATCCTGCAATGGAGAGAGCCCGCGCAATTCCTGCCAATCTGGGATCATCCCTAAAATTCGACTCAGGCGAACCCGGGCATCTTCCAGCGTGAAAACCTTCGGCTTTTCTGGTTTGTAATCACGATCAACCGTCGCAACACGTTGGGTTGTATAGGCTTTCAACAAATCAAAAAGGTCAGCCTGCCAATCTGGTGTACGGGTAACGCGGACCCCTTCGGGGCATCCGCGAGGGAATACGTTGATGCCAAGGCGTGGCAGCTTATATAGATTTTCCGTTGCTTTACGCATGGCTTCAAGGCGTTGCAACTGAAATGCAAGCCGTGCCGCCATCTCATCTGCAGTAGGTTCCTCACCATTTTCTTCCGGTTTTGGAAGCAACAATTTGGACTTCAGATAGGCCAGCCATGACGCCATCACCAGGTAATCAGCGGCGAGTTCAAGATTACTTTGTCGAGCGGCCTCTATAAACAGGAGATATTGCTCAACCAATGCCAGCATCGATATTTTGCGAATATCAACTTTCTGGGTGCGCGCCAGCTCCAAAAGCACATCCAAAGGGCCTTCATACCCATCCAAGTTGATAATCAATGCATCAACATCGACTACTGGTTGATTACGAACGGGGGCCTCGAACTCTTCGTCACCAGGCTGGGCGGTGTCTTTACCTGCTGGAGATGCCTCCATAGCGACCTCAGAATGCACCGATATAGTGGTTTCTGATGCAGTCTGGGAGGCATTTTGCATGGCTTCTTCTGCTTTAGAAGGCACATTAGGCTTACTATCTTGCTTATCACTCATTGGGGCACCATAGGCCCGATTCTAAAGCTGCGCCACGGGAATTTAAACACTGTTTACAACCAAATATCCCATTTGGCATATATACAAAGCGTCACAAAACCATGAATAGCAGTTGGTGATATTGACCTTTTGAGTGGCCCTCCCTTATTGAACTCTGCAATGAATACAAAAGATTATAGGCCCGTCCTCAAGATTACCTATGCTGAACAAGCCGGTATTTGACGATAACAGCCCCAAAGAGCGTCCATAACACCCCCCTTTCGAAAGGACATAACAACCAATGACCGAAGCTTATATTTATGATGCTGTCCGGACCCCGCGTGGCAAAGGCAAACCTGACGGATCTCTACACGAAATCACTCCACTTTCTATGGCCTCACAGGTCTTGTCTTCAGTGCGTGAACGCAATGAACTCGCTGCTGACGCTGTAGAAGATGTGGCTTTTGGCTGTGTGTCTCCAGTAGGAGAGCAAGGCGCTGTCATTACACGAACTGCAGTTATGAATGCAGGATATGCTGATACAACTTCCGGAATTCAAGTGAACAGGTTTTGTGCATCTGGTCTGGAAGCGATCAACATTGCCGCTGCTAAAGTTAAATCTGGCGAAGCAGATCTTACAATTGGTGGCGGCGTTGAGTGCATGAGCCGCGTACCCATGGGTTCTGATGGCGGCGCATGGCCGGTAGATCCACAATCCGCATTCGATAATTATTTCGTGCCCCAAGGCATCAGTGCGGACCTTATTGCGACCAAGTATGGTTTTTCTCGCGATGATGTTGATGCGTACGCTGTTGAAAGTCACAAACGTGCAACCAAATCCTGGGAAGAGGGCCGTTTCAAAAAATCCATTGTTCCCGTCAAGGACGTGATCGGAATGAACGCGCTTGCAAAAGATGAAACAATCCGTCCAGAAACCAATATGCAAACATTGGGCTCTCTAAACCCGTCTTTCGAGATGCAGGGACAAACTTTCGGGTTTGATGATGTTGCCCTCCAAAAATATGCTGAATTTGAAAAAATCAACCACGTGCACCATGCGGGTAATTCCTCCGGTATCGTTGATGGATCAGCTGCAGTTCTAATCGGCACAAAAGAAGCTGGTGAGAAATATGGCTTAAAACCGCGTGCACGGATCAGGTCTATGGCATCTATCGGATCAGAACCAACAATCATGCTTACTGGCCCTGAATTTGCTGCAAATAAAGCGCTCGCAAAAGCCGGTATGAATGCCGGTGATATTGACCTTTATGAATTGAACGAAGCTTTTGCGTCGGTTGTTTTGCGGTTTATGCAAGCTCTCAATATTGATCACTCTGATATCAATGTGAATGGCGGTGCAATTGCCATGGGTCATCCACTGGGGGCTACAGGAGCAATGATTTTCGGGACGATGGTAGATGAGCTTGAGCGCTCAAATAAGGAGACTGCGCTTGTCACACTCTGCATCGGTGCCGGTATGGGTACTGCAACCATCATTGAACGCGTAAATTAAGCTGAAGGCGAATTAAGAACATGAGTTACAAGACTTTTTCCGTAGAGATCGATAGCGACGGCATCGCTCTTCTTACCATCGACCTGCCCGGTCAATCCATGAACGTCTGGAATGGCGATCTATTAGATGAATTTGAAACATGGGTAGATGTGTTTTGCAGCGATGATGCCATCAAAGGTGCAGTCATCACATCAGGCAAGAGTTCTGGGTTTCTTGCCGGTGCTGACCTTCGCATGCTCGGTGAGACTATGAGCGGCGACACCAGCTTGGAAGATGCATTCAAAGCCGCTTTCAGACTGAACAAAATGTTCCGCAAGCTTGAAACAAGCGGACATACAGCAAAAGACCTGATCAAAGGCAATGCCGCGCCAAAACCTGTTGCTGTAGCTATTGAAGGCCTTGCATTGGGCGGTGGTTTGGAACTTGCCCTTGCAGGTCATTACCGTGTTGTTGCTGACAATGAAAAAATTCAATTAGGCCTACCAGAAGTACAGGTTGGTCTCCTACCCGGCGGCGGCGGCACACAACGCACCCCTCGCCTGATCGGTCTGCAAAACGCTGCAATGATTGCGACGGCGGGTCGGCCCGTTAATCCTGCAACAGCAAAAGCGCAAGGATTAATCCACGATATTGTACCAGTGGGCGAAACTAGCGCCAAAGCAAAAGAATGGGTAAAAGCAAACCCGAAAGCGTTCCAGCCATGGGATAAAAAAGGGTTTAAATATCCTGGCGGTGGCGGCGCTATGGACCCACGGGCAGTTCAGTTCTTTATTGCTGCAAATGCAATGGGGCAAAAAGAAACCCAGCATAATTATCCTGCGGTTCAG
>CAZGVP010000135.1:0-7612 GCA_964529135.1 uncultured Caulobacterales bacterium
GAGGGTGGCCTGTTTCAGGCCACCCTTTTTTATATCAATTCAATTTATTAAACTACACAGCTTCTAAAATTTTACATGAAACTTGCATTGTAAACTTCAAACCGGTTTGGGCACGCTTTATTCGTCCCCTCACTGCAGGAGACTATGATGCAACATATTATAAAGCCATTTCATGCTTACTTTTTAGCGTTGGTTGCAATTATCGTCAGTTACCACCCCACCGAAGTAAATGCTGGAGCCTTGAAACTAACCCTTAAAAATATTAATGCTAACGATACTCTCCATAGCACTGATACACCTACCGGAATCACAACGGTCGATAGACCAGATCTTATATTACGCGCCACAGCCATTGCTGAAAGCTCGCATCAAACACAACCCTCACAAGTCCAGATCAGAAAAATACTGTCAACGGGTGCAGCTATAGCGCAAGAACGCATCATTTCAGAGGATCATCCCCTTGATGCTCATTTTGAACTCAATGTGCAACGTGTCGATCAGGAAAGCTCATTGACCGAATTACTACCCGAAACATTTCTTGCCCGTATAAAACTAACGAATGCTACATTTAAAACTCAAATTAATGGCGAGGATATTATTCGCCAAGGCGCTGTGGATGGCGGGGTCTTTGGAGCTGATGCGCTTGGTAATACGGGAAATGCTGGCAGCAATTCTGTGGATCTTTTAATAGACAATATCACAAACAATCCACAAACAGATTTTGGTCTGCTATTGCCGTTGCGCATAATTGGTGAAAATAACAATAGTGATGCCTCTTGCAATCCAGTAACTGTTGAGGTGCAACTTTTTATAGCAGTTGCAAGTTCCTCAACACCTTTCGCTCTCGGTCCTCCAGATAGTATAGCTCTACTATCTTGCGAAAAATCTATAGAGTTTGCTGCTGAAGCAAAATCCATAAATGCGAATTTTCAACAAAACTTCAAAACATTTATTTCGGAAACTTATGAACCTACCCTCATTGCCAATGTTGGGAACTACCAATTACGACTTTGGCCAAACCTTTTTGATGTAAAAAGCAGTCCCTCATCTGAAGATCGTCGAATGGGGTTCGATGATATACAAAGTCATGATTTTATTGTTCAATTTGAAAACTTAACAGGTATTCAAGACATCAATCTTCTTCTTGGCAAAACGAAAACCAGAATAAAGGGTACGATACATCGAGATGAAAATAACGTAAGGTTCTCCATTCCTGGCCAAACACTCATCACATCCCAACTCCTAAAATTTTCAGACCACCCTATCATCCATAGCGGTCATGAAATCACTCGCCTTGAAGAAACCATGGTATATGGTGAAATAGAGTTGGTTGCATTTGATAAAGATGCAAAAAAATTCACCTACATCGAAGAGCTTGATTCCAAAGGTGTAGCGATTATACAGAAAGTCCCAACTGGCGCGGGTAGCATTCAGGACCAATCAATTTATCTAATTGAGAACACATTACACTTAAGAAAACCATGCAAGAGTGTTGATGGATCTATTAATACTGAAAGTTCTATCCCCTCACGCATAAACCCAAAAAGGCAATGCACAATAACAATTGATGATACACTGATTGGCGAGATCAACCTAACAGGTGAGTCATTCGGTCCGTTTGATTGGATTACAGAAAGAAATCACGCAAGTATATTTCGCATAACAAATTTACCTATAATGAATAGCCATGGTAGCATGCGAACCACTTTACAGGGAATAATGATCATTAAAAATGCCGCAGGGAATGATATACAACCAGGTGAAAATTATGATGGGTATTATGATTTTGAATTGCCGTTTAACCTAAATATTCGAGGCCAAGGTGCAAATGGCGTTTATATGTTAACAATTTTTACTGTAAAATCTATTCTTAGAAAACATGGCCTTTCCAAAGGTTTCGGATCCGCAGATATCTCTTTCATTCTCCATGTTCCCACGCCACATCATGAAGGGCGGCAGGATAAGACAAAAAACTTAGTGATCGAAATGGATCGTTTAATGCTAAATGAAGGAGTCCTATCTTCATACGGCGATAATAGTAATGATGTTTTCTCAGAGCACACAGTTAGCGGTGACGTAGGTCGCTTCGGCAGCAAAGTACCGTTAAAATCAAAAAGCATTCAACCAAAATAATTGTTAGCCTGATATCTCCAATTTCAATTAGTTCAAAAACTGCGTAACTAAAACAGCAACATCGCGCAATCCTTTTTTTCCACCCAAATCAGGCGTGAGGTCACCATTATCAAACACTTTTAACACTGCATTTTCGATGGACAATGCAGCACGATTATTTTGAAGGCTATAACGTAACATCATTGCAATACTCAGTATCGCTCCAATTGGATTAGCTTTATCCTGCCCTGCAATGTCCGGTGCTGACCCATGAATTGGTTCATATAAGCCAGCCACCCCAGCTCCCAATGATGCAGATGGTGCCAAGCCGATTGACCCAGTAATAACAGATGCCTCATCGCTTAAAATATCTCCAAACATGTTCTCAGTAAGGATTACATCATAAGCAGCCGGATTTTGAATTAACTTCATAGCCATCGCGTCAACCAGAATATGTTCAACAGAAATATCTGGATATGTAGAGCATTGCAATTCATTAACTACCTTGCGCCATAATCGGCTAGTAGCTAACACGTTGGCTTTATCTACAGAGACTAATTTCTTTTTTCTTTTTCCTGCAATATCAAAAGCAATTCTCGCTACACGCTCCACTTCTTCGCGTGAATATGCGCACATGTCAGTTGCATAATCGTCACCCTCTTGTCGGTCGCCAAAATATATGCCACCGGTCAACTCACGGACAATAATGAAGTTAATATCTTTTGCACGATCAGATGAAAGCGGTGATAAATAATCTAATCTGTTAAAGCTCTGTACTGGGCGTAAATTTGCAAAAACTCCCATAGATTTTCGCAATGTCAACAATCCAGATTCCGGTCGCACATTGGCGCCATCCCATTTTGGTCCACCAACAGCCCCCAAAAACACGGCATCAGCAAGCAAGCATCGGTCAAGCGTTGCCGCGGGTAAAGGTGTCCCCGTTTTGTCAATAGCAATACCACCAAAATCATACTCGCCAATATCCAAAGAGATATCAAACCGTGAAGCCACAGCCTCCAAAACAAGGCGCGCACCATAAGAAACTTCCGGGCCTACGCCATCCCCAGGGAGAAAGGCAATTTTAAAACTCATGACTATTAGCTTTCTTGTATATATTGATTTTTATGGCCTATTTGGCCATTTTTGCCTCATAGTTTTCAATGGCAGAAGTTTGTTTGAATAAATGCCCCAGTGGATCAACACCGTTCAAAAGGCATTGCCGTGCAAAAGGTTCTATAGAAAAATCCACACTCTGGCTATCTGGCAATGTCACACTCAGTGTATCCAGGTCAATCGAAAGCAAGGCACCGGGTGCGGCCAGCAAGGTAGCATGCGTTTTGTTATTAACCTCAATGGGTAACAAACCATTTTTCAGAGAATTACTTTTAAAAATATCCGCTATATCTGAACTGATCACTGCACGAAAACCAAAATCAGTTAATGCCCATGGAGCATGTTCTCGTGACGAGCCACAACCAAAATTTGATCCTGCGACCAATATTTGGAATGAGCCTTTATCGTGAGCATCGAGAGGGCTATCATTACGCAATTGCCCTGCTGCATTATACCGCCAGTCGTAAAATGCTGATTTACCTAATCCTTTACGAGTGGTCGTTGTTAAGAACCGCGCAGGAATAATTTGATCTGTATCAATATTTTCTTGAGACAATACGATTGTTCGTGACGAAAATTTATGGATGGGGTCAAATGTCATGGTCTTACTCCCCTCTATTATTTTGATTATCTGTAGAAAGATAATCGCGTGGATCTGCAATAGTGCCGGCGATTGCAGAAGCTGCAGCTGTTGCCGGACTCGCCAATACCGTGCGCACACCCTTCCCCTGACGTCCAACAAAATTTCGGTTTGATGTCGAAACCACGAGTTCTCCAACTTCGCCTTTATCGCCATTCATTGCTATACACATAGAACAACCAGGCTCGCGCCATTGGGCACCAGCAGCAAGAAAAATATCATGTAAGCCTTCAGCTTCAGCAGCCTTACGTATCGCTTCCGATCCAGGGACAACCAACGCAATGACATTTGAGTTTACTTTGCGCCCACGCATAATAATCGCAGCTTCGCGTAAATCCGATAATCTTGAATTTGTACAGCTACCAATAAATACCTTGTCAACTTTAGCATCCGTCAAGGCTTGTCCCGCATCAAACTGCATATAATGAGCGGCGTCTTTTTCAGGCTGTGATATCGGTGTTGGCATTTGAGCATCTACGGGAAGTGCCGCATCTGGTGATACGCCATATGTAATCATAGGTCGTAATTCACTGATATCTACTATTACTTCACTATCAAAATTTGCACCTTCATCCGTATTCAACGTTTCCCAAACTGCTAACGCCTCGTCATATTCTTTGTTCTTTGGAGCATAATCACGTCCCTTGATCCAATCGAAGGTTTTTTGATCAGGTGCCACCATGCCAAATCGCGCACCAGCTTCGATAGACATATTACAAAGTGTCATTCGCCCTTCCATAGAAAGTTCTTTAACGGCTTCACCAGCAAACTCTATTGCAAAACCTTGCCCCCCATCAGCACCAAGAGTCGTTATCATTGCTAATGCCATATCCTTCGCGCCAACCCCGAGAGGAAGCTTGCCAGAGAAAATGACCCGCATAGATTTTGGTTTTCGTTGCAACACACATTGCGTCGCCAGAACATGACCCACTTCAGTTGTCCCAATGCCAAACGCCAAAGCGCCAAATGCGCCATGTGTAGACGTATGGCTATCGCCGCAAACTATCGTTTTTCCAGGTTGAGTTAAACCAAGTTCTGGTCCTATCACATGGACAATACCGCGCCTTGGATCACCAATCCCCAAAAGTTCAATATTGTGGGCCGTGGTATTCTTGATAAGTTGCTCAACCTGGTTTCTTGCATCATCTGTTGCGTACGGAAGGTTACCATTTTCATCAATTGGTAAAGTCGGGGTGGAATGATCTAGTGTAGCAATAGTTAAATCAGGACGACGCACTTTCAGACCTTGCGCATCAAGAACGGAAAATGCCTGTGGTGAGGTCACTTCATGCACCAGATGCAAGTCAACATAGAGAACCGCTGGGCTCTCGCTGGTTTCTTCAACCACTATATGACTCTGCCAGAGTTTATCGAATAAGGATAAGGAGGACATGTTCACTTACTTTCATAAAATGATGCAACATCTTTTGAGAAAGTTGGCCTTGCAAGCCGTCACAGTAAAACTGCTAGTCTTGCAAGGCCGATCCCTTGGGCTCTAAGGGATATTATTAATCTTTCTATTTACCTTTGCCGACATTCGACCCTTCTTGAAGCCATGGCATACGTGCCCGAAGGTCTTTCCCGGTTTTTTCAATAGGATGATTTAAGTCAGCATCTAGCATCGCATTGTAGCGGGCTTTACCAGCTTGATTTTCAACAATCCAATTGTGAGCAAAAGTACCATTTTGAATATCGCCGAGGACTTCACGCATCCGCTGTTTTGTTTCATCATTGATGACACGCGGGCCTGAAACTAGATCACCATAAATTGCAGTTTCGGAGATAAACTCATGCATCTTGGCAAGGCCACCCTCATATAGAAGATCAACAATCAACTTCAATTCATGCAAACATTCATAATATGCAATTTCAGGACGATAACCTGCCTCTACCAATGTTTCATAACCAGCAAGGACAAGTTCCGTTGCCCCCCCGCACAGGACTGCTTGCTCTCCGAATAGATCCGTTTCGGTTTCCTCTCTGAAAGTTGTCTCGATAGCACCGGCTGTTGCACCTCCGATAAGAAATGTATAGGCAAGCGCCCGTTCTTTAGCTTTACCGGTGGAATCTTGGTGAATAGCAAATAGGCACGGCACACCAGCACCACGTTCATATTCACGGCGCACAAGATCCCCAGGCCCCTTTGGTGCGACCATAATCACATCAACGTTTTCTGGTGCATTGACACGGCCATAAAGAACGGTAAACCCGTGTGCAAATAATAATGTATCACCCGCATCCAGTGCTGGCGCTATATCTTCATTAAAAATTTTCTCATGTGTCATGTCTGGCGTTAAAACTGCAACCAATTTAGCCGCAGCAACTGCCTCACCCACTGCTAAAGTTTTTAAACCATCTTTTTCTGCTTGTAGTGCACCTTTACCACCGGGACGCACGCCAACAATGACATCACATCCAGAATTTTTAAGGTTCAATGCGTGAGCTCGCCCTTGACTACCATAACCAATTACCGCGACAGGTGCATCCTTCACAGCCGCCGGGTTTGTATCTTTTTCCGTATAAACCTTGATTGGGTCCGTCATTCCTCTGTTATCCTTCTACAAAAAATCTCAAAATTCAACTAATCAGTACCTGTTGTAACTGCCCCTTTAGATGCCGAAGCAACAAGTTTGGCATACTTATCAAACGCTCCACCCATTTTATTCATAGGCTTGAGCGTAAAATTTTTCCGCCGAGCCACCCAATCGATATCAACATCGATACGCCTGTTTTCCGCATCGATTCGAATATGATCTCCGTTTTCAATAAGTGCAATTGGGCCGCCTGTAGCAGCCTCTGGAGCCACATGGCCAATAACAAAACCATGGGACGCACCAGAAAAACGACCGTCTGTAATGAGAGCCACCTTGCCAGCCAACCCCTGCCCTGCCACCGCCGCAGTTACCGCCAACATTTCACGCATTCCTGGCCCACCTTTTGGGCCTTCATAACGAATGACGACAACATCGCCAGCAACAATTTCATTATTAGAAACTGCTTTAAAAGCATCTTCTTCGCATTCAAAAACACGTGCGCGTCCGTCAAAAGACCCATCACCATAACCGGCAGTTTTAAGAACTGACCCTTCAGGTGCAAGGTCACCATAGAGAACACGCAAACCGCCAGTAGGTTTTACGGGATCGTCAACACTACGAACCACTTGCTGGCCAAGTGTTTCCTGAGCGAACGCCAATTCTTCAAACAAAAATTTTCCACTCACCGTAGGTGTATCGATTATTTTTTCACCTTGGCGCAAGCGTTCACCAAACAAGCGCACACCACCAGCTGCATGGAGATCCTTTGCCAGAAATTGCCCGCCAGGTTTCAGGTTAGTAATAACCGGGGTCTTTCTTGAAAGATCATCAAATTCGTCAATTGTGAACGGAACACCAGCTTCACTTGCAATCGCTGCCAAATGTAAAACCGCATTGGTGGAACCACCACTCGCGACCACTGCGGTTGCGGCATTGCGCAAAGAACTCTCAGTCACAAATTCTCTAGCTGTCCTACCTGCATGGGCCAAATCTGCCACTAATTTTCCACAACGTTCCGCTTCTTGATATTTTTTTTCATCAGTAGCCGGAGGGTCACCTGCCCCCATAGGCGCCAAACCTAAAAATGCCAACGCCATAGCCATGGTATTGGCAGTAAATTGTCCACCACAAGCACCTGCGCCTGGACATGCTGTTCTTCCTATCTGGTCCAGTTCCGCATCGTTGATTGCACCTGAGGCATGCGCCCCCACTG
>CAZGVP010000136.1:0-7608 GCA_964529135.1 uncultured Caulobacterales bacterium
TCGTTCCTATACCGATTATTAAGTCAGGATATTCTTTTTTTACTTTTCTTAATGCTTCCAGTGCAGCTGGCGTGCGCATGGTAAACTCAAAGATATTCAAGCCTCCAACTGATAACGCTTCAGCCAATGGCGCAGCATCGTCAGCATCATCAATTTCGATTACGGGCATGGTGCGAATTTTTGACAATATATCGATCATGGGCGATCTCCTAAAAGAAAATGAATTGGCGGTTTTTTAAATAAATCCAAAAATCAGGCTATGCTTGGTACTCTTCAAACGGAATAGAGGAAGCTCCCTCTTCCGCATCTGTTGCACGTTCTCGAAACACCGAGAATAGCTCTCGTCCAAACCCGTATCGAACATCCGCCAGATCAGCAACTGCCTGTTCACGATTACTAAAATCAGACGTTTCAATCTCTAATACACCGGCCTCAGCATCAAGGGTCACAATATCGCCTTCTCGCACCTTGGCAATCGCCCCACCATTCAACGCTTCTGGTGTCAAATGAATAGCCGCAGGTACTTTACCTGATGCACCAGACATCCGCCCATCCGTAACAAGAGCAACTTTAAATCCTTGATCTTGAAGAACGCCCAAAGGCGGCGTCAATTTGTGAAGTTCTGGCATGCCATTGGCTCTTGGCCCTTGAAAACGAACGATTGCTACAAAATCTTTTTTTAATTCACCTGATTTAAAGCGCTCCAAAAACTCATCTTGAGAATGGAACACAAGTGCTGGAGCAGTGATCTTTCGATGCTCCGGTTTAACAGCTGATACTTTAATCACAGCACGGCCAAGCGCCCCAGACAAAACAGACAAGCCACCTGTTTTAGCAAATGGATCAGAAACAGGCCTTAATACCTCAGTATCACCCGATACCGCAGGAGACATCCGCCATGCAAGTTTTTCATTTTCAAAGTATGGTTCGTGAGCGTAATGGCGTAACCCTTTTCCAGCCACTGTCATCACATCCTCATGCAATAACCCTGCGTCTAGCAACTCTCTAATCATAAAGGCAAGGCCACCAGCGGCATGAAAATGGTTTACATCGGCTTGTCCATTCGGATAAATTCTACACAAAAGCGGTGAGACACCGGCTAGTGCATCAAAATCATCCCAGGTAACAATAATTCCCGCAGCGCGCGCAATAGCTACAATATGCAATGTGTGATTTGTAGACCCTCCTGTTGCATTCAAACCAACTATTGCATTGATGATAGAGCGCTCATCAATAACATTACACATTGGTGTATACTGATTACCAAGCGATGTAATCTCACTAGTGCGTATTGCCGCCGCTTTGGTCAATGCCGCACGCAAAGGTGTATCTGGGTTCGGGAATGCAGCACCTGGTAAATGAAGTCCCATAATCTCCATTAACATCTGATTAGAATTAGCAGTTCCATAGAAGGTGCAAGTTCCCGGCGAATGATAACTGGCACTCTCAGCCGCTAATAGTTTATCTCGTCCAATTTTACCTTCTGCAAATTCCTGGCGTATCCGTGCTTTTTCGCTATTGGGTATACCCGACCGCATTGGACCCGCCGGAACAAAAATAAATGGCAAATGCCCAAATCTCAAAGCTCCAATCATCAGTCCAGGAATTATTTTATCACAAACGCCGAGGCCAATACCGCCATCGAACATATTATGGGACATTGCAATCGCCGTGCCCATCGCAATATTATCTCTACTAAATAGCGATAAATCCATGCCGGGTTGACCTTGTGTAACCCCATCACACATGGCCGGAACCCCACCAGCAACCTGCCCTACAGCGCCGGCCTCGCGTAATGCCTGCTTGATAATATCGGGGTAATCTTGCAATGGTTGATGAGCCGACAGCATATCATTATAAGCTGTAACAATCCCAATATTAGCACCATTACCTTGAGCAAGCTCGTTTTTTTCCTCTGGACCACAAGCCGCAAAACCATGAGCTAAATTTCCGCAAGAAAGCGTTTGCCGTGTTGGCCCTTGCTCTCTGGCATTACGCATTAACGCAAGATACCCAGATCGAGATTTTTGACTGCGCTCTACAACACGCTGCGTAACGGCCTTTACGACCGGGTTTAAACTTACCATATCATTCATCCATCTTGATCAACACACGTAGAGAGTTCACGGAGCCCAACAAGGCCAAAGGTTTGGGCAATGTTCTATCAGTGCTTTTACGGGAAAGTCTTCCGTATCCGTATCCTCAGTATTAGCCTTATTGTAAGCATTAAATTTAGCATCACCATTTATCATCAATATTGGTACTGCAGTTTTTGCAACAAAGGACAATGTTAGTGTTATGCGATCAAGAAAAGAGCCGGTCACCTCAGACCGGCGAGCCTTAATGGCAACCACCTTCGCCTTTTCATGAGGATCAATTGCGATGTTGAGGTTATCCGCGCGAGGGAACCAGGAAGCTGTATGCGCATCAGGTCCCATGCCCATAACTGCAACATCAATACTGTCTGACAATTTGTTCAATATTTTAGCAATCCCTGGCACACCGTCACGCGGGCATGCATCCGAAGTTTTAAGCCCAATCAAAGAAGCTTCAGAAGCAAGGTTTTGTAATAATGTTTCCTTGATGAATGTTTCATTGGATCCCTCTTGTCCAGGATTGACCCAACGTTCATCAACCAGCAATATGTCTACACGCGACCAATCCACACTAAGAACGGACAAGCGTTCATATAAAAGTTGCGGGCTTGATCCCCCAGAAACCGCAAACAGGGCACGCGGTTTTTGCGAAAGAGTGGCTGACAATTGTGCACCGATAAGGGTGACCAATCGGTCCGTCATTTCCTCTTGATTTGGAAACTCAATCAAACCAGACGCCATTATTCGGCCCACCATTCACGTCCGCCATCTTGCCCGAGCATTGCATGAGACAATGCAGGCCCATCAGAGCCCGCCGGATACAGATGAACCTTGGTATTGTTACTTTCCCAGGCCGCCAGTACACCATCAACCCACGTCCAGGCAGCTTCGACCTCATCTCGGCGCATAAACAAGGCAAGATCACCACGAACAACAGCCATCAATAACCGTTCATAAGCATCAGGGTAACGTTCTGAAAATGTTTCTGCATAAGACAGATTCAACGGTACATAACGTAATCGCATGCCGCCCGGCCCCGGTTCCTTTGTCATCAATAACAGCTTCATACCTTCATCAGGCTGTAACCGGATAACAAGCCTTGTAGGATTGAGCTGACTGGTACTTTCGCCAACTACGGAATGAGCAACATCCTTAAACTGAATAACAATCTCAGAACGCCGCGCACTCATTCTTTTTCCGGTTCTCAAATAAAAAGGCACGCCAGCCCATCGCCAATTATTAATTTGAGCTTTGAGGGCCACGAAAGTTTCAGTGTTACTCTCCTCACCTAACTCTTGCGCATATGCGTCAACTTTTTCGCCTTCTGCAACACCATCTTTATATTGCCCGCGAACAGATATCTTTTCTGCATCTTTATCGCTAAACCGACTCAGGGCCCGGAGAACTTTAATTTTCTCATCACGCACTGTGTCCGCAAGTAAATCCAATGGCGGTTCCATCGCGACCAAACACAGTAGTTGCAACAAATGGTTCTGAACCATATCGCGCAATGCCCCAGATTGATCATAATAACTTGCCCGGTTACCCGAGCCGATTGATTCAGCAACAGTAATTTGAACATGATCTATAGCAGAGGCATTCCAAAGGGGTTCAAAGATCGAATTTGCAAAACGTAAAATCAACAGATTTTGCACCGTTTCTTTTCCAAGGTAATGATCAATTCGAAAGACTTGTTCCTCGTTAAAATATTCCCCAACAGCGTCGTTAATTTCACGGGCCGTTGTCAAATCTGACCCTATCGGTTTTTCCAAAACCACACGCGTCTTTTGAGTTTTCAGCCCGGCATTAGAAATATTGGCACATACATCCCCATAAAGAGCAGGTGGCAATGCCAAATAAAACATCCGTATTTTGTTTTCATTGCCTTTTAAAATAACCGCGATTTTATCCCAACCACCATTAGCATTACCCACATTTACCTGTACGTAATCCACTTGCTTTTCAAAGGCTGCCCAATCGTCATCCGAAATCGTTTCGTTTTTATTATACTCAGAGAACTTCTCACGCACTAATCGCAAATAATCTGTGCCCGACATATCTGAACGAGATACACCAATAATGCGGCAATCAGCTGGAATCTGACCGTCTTTCCAACGATGAAACAATGCTGGCATTAGCTTTCGCAAAGCAAGGTCACCTGTCCCGCCGAGCACCACACAATCGAAAGAAGAAACTGGAATTAACTTAGCCATATAAACCTTATAGGGATGAGCGCTTCAAACTGATTTGAACTTACATTGATATCAATAAAAAAACCACATCACCTTTAGTGATGTGGTTTAAAAATTTCCTTAAGTGCATTCAATTTATTATCTTGAATGAAACTGCTGTCTTAGTTGTTTTCACCTGTGTCTGCATCCGGTTGTTCGGTGACCATTGGATCAGCCTCACTAGATGTCTGGTTAGTTGAGATTGAATCAGTAGATTCTGGTTCAATCGGTGCTGCCTCAGTATTGACTGGATCGACAAAAGTTGGCTCAGCTGGTTTCGTAAAGAACGATTCCGCATCGGAAACATCAAGTTCGCCATCATCCGAAACCGGGCTTTGGGAAACATCATTTGCTTCTGGTGTCGGCAATGCAGCGTATGCAGCTGCACGTTCATCTCTTTCAGCAAGAAGCTCCGCATCAAGACGCTCTGCTTCTAATTGATGAGAGGCCATAACCCCGCCTGTTCCAGCAGGAATTAGACGGCCAACGATAACATTTTCTTTCAAGCCTTCAAGATTATCTGCTTTACCGTTTACGGCAGCTTCAGTCAGCACGCGTGTTGTCTCCTGAAAAGAAGCGGCGGAAATAAACGAACGCGTCTGAAGAGATGCTTTAGTGATACCCAGCAAAACAGGTGTACCCTTTGCCGGTGTCTTGCCAAGATTTTCAAGGCGCGCATTGTTCTCTTCAAACTCAACCTTATCAACATGCTCTTCTTTCATATAAAGCGTATCGCCAGGAGCAGTGACTTCATATTTTTGCAACATTTGGCGAACGATCACTTCAATATGCTTGTCGTTGATCGGCACTCCCTGTAAGCGATAAACTTCCTGAATCTCATTGATGAGATATTCCGCCAACGCCTCAATACCCAAAATGGCAAGGATATCATGTGGGGCCGGATTACCATCCATCAGATATTCGCCTTTTGCAATGAAGTCGCCTTCCTGCACAGCAATGTGTTTTCCTTTGGGAACCAAATAGTCAACCGGTTCCATGGCTTCATCCGTCGGCACGATACTAATCCGACGCTTGTTTTTATAATCGCGACCAAATTCTACACGCCCATCAACTTCAGCGATAATCGCATGATCTTTTGGACGACGTGCCTCAAAGAGTTCAGCAACACGCGGCAAACCACCCGTAATATCGCGAGTTTTCGCGCCCTCGGTCGGAATCCTCGCTAGAGCATCACCCACACGAATTTTCTCACCATCTTCAACAGATAAAACAGCATCCACTGGTAATTGATAACGTGCATCACCACCAGTTGATTTCAATTTAAGAGGTTCGCCATCTTCACCAATGATAACAATTGCTGGCTTCAAATCAGCCGCACGCGGATTAGAGCGCCAATCGCTAACTACCTTAGAGGACAGGCCAGTCGCTTCATCGGCAACAACCTGAATAGAAAGGCCTTCTGCCAAGTCTTCGTATTTAACCGTACCACCAAGTTCAGTCAGGATCGGAATTGTATAAGGGTCCCAATCAGCAAGACGCTGACCACGTTCTACTTTGCTACCATCGTCAACACGCAATTTTGTACCGTAGGTAACTTTAAATGAAGCTTGTTCTTTATCATCTGCATCAAGAATCTTAATTAAAGTATTCCGCCCCATGACAATCAAATCGCCATCGGAATTTTTGACCACGTTTCGAGATTCAAGTTTAATACTACCGTTGTGGCTGGCTTCGGTAAACGATGTATCGCCAACTTGCGCCGTGCCACCAACGTGGAATGTCCGCATTGTTAGCTGCGTACCCGGCTCACCAATGGATTGTGCCGCGATAACGCCCACAGCTTCACCCACATTAACATGAGTACCACGCGCAAGATCACGGCCATAACAGGTTCCGCAAATTCCAACTTTAGTTTCACATGTCAGCGGTGAGCGTACACGGACAGTTTGAATACCAGACTTCTCAATCAATTCAGCCTGAGCTTCATCAACTTCATCATTAACCCTACCGACAATCTCGCCAGTTTCTGTTGAATGCAACTCATCAAGTAATGTTCGACCAAGGATACGGTCAGAAAGTGGAACAACGATATCACCACTTTTCACGACAGCATCCAGCGTAATGCCTTCATTGGTACCACAATCAAGATCACGAATAATGCAATCTTGCGCAACATCAACAAGACGACGAGTTAGATATCCAGAGTTCGCCGTTTTCAGCGCGGTATCAGCAAGGCCCTTACGAGCGCCGTGAGTTGAGTTAAAGTACTCAAGAACCGTCAGGCCTTCTTTAAAGTTCGAGATAATTGGTGTCTCGATAATCTCACCGGAAGGTTTGGCCATCAGGCCACGCATTGCACCAAGTTGACGCATCTGTGTTGGGGAACCACGTGCTCCGGAGTGAGACATCATGTAAACAGAATTTATCTCCATTTCACGACCCAGCTCTTCATCGATCTGGGTTGTCGAGATTTCTTTCATCATCTCATCAGCAACTTTGTCAGTACATTTCGCCCATGCATCAACAACTTTGTTATACTTCTCACCGCGCGTGATAAAACCATCAGCATATTGCTGTTCATAATCACGAACAAGCAGTCGTGTTTCTTCAACCAATTCAGTTTTGGCCGCAGGAATGATCATATCATCCTTACCAAACGAAATACCGGCTTTACATGCCTCGCGGAACCCCAGAGCCATAATGTGATCAGCGAAGATAACAGTCTTCTTCTGACCACAATGGCGATAAACAACATCGATCAACCCTTGAACATTTTTCTTGGTCAACACCTGGTTGATCACTTCAAATGGAACATTTCCGTCTTTCGGCAACACTTGCGCAACCTTCATACGTCCAGGTGTCGTCTCAACGATTTCACGGATCGGGTTACCATCAAGATCAACAGATTCCCACAGCGCTTTAACTTTAGAATGTAGCGTAACAACGCCCGAATCGAGAGCGTGTTCAATTTCTTCAATAGTGCCAAAAATCATTCCCGCACCTGGTTCATTGTCCTTGGCGATGGAGATATAATATAGGCCTAAGACAATATCCTGAGACGGAACAATAATAGGTTTACCATTTGCTGGCGATAAAATATTGTTCGTAGACATCATCAAAACGCGCGCTTCGAGTTGCGCTTCCAGTGACAATGGAACGTGCACAGCCATTTGATCGCCATCGAAGTCAGCGTTAAAAGCAGTACACACCAATGGGTGTAGCTGAATCGCCTTGCCTTCAATCAGTTTTGGCTCAAACGCCTGAATGCCAAGACGGTGCAGTGTCGGCGCTCGGTTCAACATAACCGGGTGTTCACGGAT
>CAZGVP010000137.1:0-7576 GCA_964529135.1 uncultured Caulobacterales bacterium
ATGTCCGAAGACCTCACTGAATATATGCATGAGCAAGGCGTGCGAGTGCGCTATATGCATTCTGATATTGATACGCTGGAACGTATAGAGATTATTCGTGATTTGCGCCTTGGGGCATTTGATGTGCTTGTGGGCATTAATTTGTTACGCGAAGGTTTGGATATTCCTGAATGTCGACTGGTGGCGATTCTTGATGCTGATAAAGAAGGGTTTTTGCGATCGGAGACATCGCTGGTGCAAACAATTGGCCGGGCAGCGCGAAATGCAGATGGGCGTGTTGTTCTTTATGCTGATAGAGTAACTGGATCTATGGAGCGAGCGATTGCAGAAACCGATCGTCGCCGGGAAAAACAAGTTGCGCATAACGAGGCTCATGGCATTACACCGCAAACGGTGAAAGCAGCAATTGCGGAAATCGCCAACTCTGATGATGAAGGCGCAAAAGCGGCTGCAGGACAAACATTTGTTGGTCATAAAGGCGTTCGTGCTGCAGCCCCCGGTGCGGCGGGGCTGGGCTTTGCGGAAGGTCAGGCGGAGTTTGAGGGGGCACCTGTTGGCCATAATCTCAAAACTCATATTGAGCATCTTGAAAAAGCGATGCGCGAAGCGGCCTCCAATTTGGAGTTCGAAGAGGCGGGCCGATTGCGCGATGAAATCCGCCGGCTGCAGGAAACCGAACTGGCTATAGCCGATGATCCTTTAGCAAGGCAGGCCCAAGTTGAGGCAAGGGTGGAAGAAATATCATCCGGGCGGATTAAAAAGAGCGAAGGCACGGTGAGTAATATTCTAAGCAAACCAAAGGGAGCGAAGGGGCGCAAGCGAAGGTAAATTTTTTACCTATTATGAACCCAGGTACGTTTTTGCAAGACTTCGCCTTTGCAGTTTTGCCATTTATTTGCTTTGCTTTTGATCCGCAACAGCCAATTCTTTAGCTTCAGGGAAGGGCGATTGTACATTTGTGTAATCCTAAACGCAATCATCAGGGGAAATTATGATCCAGCGCACACTTTTTACTGCAGACAACGGCCCGGATGGGCGGGGTCTGTATATTACCGATGGCACCCAAGGTGGTACGCGATTGCTAAGGGATATATTTCCTGGTTTGGCTAATCCTTCTTTTCTATCTTCGTCAAATCCAACTTTCGGTAATTTTATTCAATTTGGTGAAAATTTATTATTTGTATCAGATGATGGGGAATCAGATTCGGAATTGTGGATTAGTGATGGTACGACAGAAGGTACTCTTCAATTAACAAATTTTGATCCTGGAGATCAGGGATCAATGGGAGAATTTCTAAATAGTTTTACTCTACTTGGAGAGCAGGTTTTTTTTAATGCCGGGAGATTTCAAAGACTTTGGGTTACCGATGGAACGCCTGAGGGTACGCGACAAGTAAACCATACTAATGGTGAGGCAGTTGATACATTATTTTTAGATATCGTAGCATTGGGGGATAATATATTATTTACCCGCGCGAGTAAAAGTTTATGGATATCTGATGGAACTGATGCGGGTACGTTTAAGATTGCGGATATTCCCCGACCTGGTAATAACTTTGATTTTGGTCTTACGGTATTAGGTGATGTTGTAATATTTGGCACGAGTAATGGTGAAAGCGGAACCGCTTTGTGGGTAACTGATGGTACTGAAGAAGGAACCCGTCTACTGCAAGAGTTTGGGTTTGAGCTAAATGAATCAGGCAGTACAATTGATTCTTCACCGAGGCATTTCATAAATGTCGGTGAAGTGGTTTTATTTTCTGCTCATGGCCATTTGTGGGTAACGGACGGAACGGAAGATGGAACATTACTGTTAAGGCAAAATGTTTCATCGCCAAATATCGGTTTCCCACCTCAAAACTATGTAATAATTGATAATCAGATTATCTTCCGACACGCTGATACGATTATTGTTAGTGATGGTACAGTAAATGGCACAGTTGAAATTCTAGATGAGATTAGATTCCCTGATAGTCCGGTCTTTGTCGATGTTGCTTTCGTCGCCATAAATGATAAAGCTGTTTTCTCCGGGCGTCGATTTATTGATGAGCAAGAAATTTCAGGCTTATGGATTACTGATGGGACAATAGAGGGTACCAGTTTATTATTCCAGGTGAGAGGTTTTTTTGATTTCACAATTCTTGCAAGCAATGGATCCCAGATTATTTTTTCGGACATTTTTCAAAATGTTTATGTAACCGATGGGACTGAAGAAGGTACAACAACAGTCATACAAGGTGCTTCAACGGTATTTGTTAATAGATTTCATTTTGAAGTAGAAGTTAGCGTTGATAACAAGTTTATCATCAATTATTTCAAAAATGAATTTGGTACAGAATCGTATATTACTGATGGAACCGTTGAAGGGACGGTACGTTTAGATATTCCAGACCAAAATACAGAATCATCGAGAATAGAAACTATCGAAGTTGAAGGTGATAATTTATTTTTCACTGCGTCTGATGATTTTTTCACATCTACCATCTTTGCATACTCAGAAAGCTTAAATCTTGAACGCATCCTCCCTATTGAATTCGATGATTTGAGTCTAAACGACCCCGAAGATTTATCATTTTTAGGTAATAAGGTGATTTTTTCTGGCCGTGTGAAGGATGGATCTGATTCGGTTCTTGGTCTTTATTCGTACGATAGGGATTCGGAAAATGTAGACATATTAACTAATTAATAGGCCGGTAGGTTCATTCCCAGCTTATAAATCTGCAAGAATTGGAGAGTTTCTTTATTTTGCGACGCGGCCTGACGATAGTTGTTGTAATTCAGGTTCGATATTGTGGCGTACAGACGGAACGCTGGATGGGACAGTGCAGATCGGTAATTTTGATCTTACGATTGACTTTGGTCGTAGTTCTATTTTTGATGAACAAGATGTAATTGAATTCGACAACTCCATCCTATTTTTTGCGGGTGAGAGTTCATTCAGGCGCAATCAATTATGGATAACGGATGGAACCTTTGAGGGTACTCGAGAAATTTTTGGCTCTGCCCCGGATGAATTTCTAAATACTAATTCTAATTTCGGCTTTCAGGTAATTCCTAACGGGGTCGTTTTCTCATCTAGGTTGCCAGACAATGGTACTGCTTTATGGCTAATAGATGGAGTTTCTGAAAATGCTACATTGCTTAGAAGTTTCAGTGACGAGTTTAGTTTTGTTAGAGAATCAATAGCTCTAGATAATTTACTTATATTTTCAGCATCGGACGGCGTGATAGGAGAAGAGCTCTGGGTTACAAATGGAACTGCCGATGGTACACAACTTTTAGTTGACATAAATCCAGGAGAACTCGGTTCTACTATCCGCCAATTCCAGCAATTACGGGGCAAGGTAATTTTTTCGACCTTTAGTTCTGATGATAACCGTGTTCTAAATGAGTTATGGGTAACAGATGGTACGGCCCTCGGTACGCATCAAATATTCGACCTTAATCATCCTTTCAACAGGACCATTGAGAATCTTACATCTAATGGGTTTTTGGCTTTTTTCGTTTGATGATGAGCGAGAGTTTTGGGTTACCGACGGAACCACTGAGGGAACTAATTTGTTGCTCTCTCTTGAAAGGAATTCATCTGGTTCTTATGTAGAGTTCATTCCATTTGGTCAGATCATGATTATTGTTTCGGAGACGGATCATTATGAGTATGGCGTTTGGGCTTCCGATGGGACTATTGAGGGAACGGTTTTTCTAAGAACTTTTTTTTCTGATACTGGCGCGTTCCGAGGTCCTGAAAACTTCACTATTTATGATGATAAATTGTATTTTAGCTCAAGCAATGGCTACTCTGGTGAAGAATTATATGTCACCGACGGCACCGTCGAAGGCACACGCCAGGTAGCGGACATCAATCAGACACCGCTTGGTTCGCAACCGGCTGATTTTTTTACTGGTACTTTTGCAACTGACAATCGCGTTGAAGGTACGCAAGCGGATGAATTAATTGAAGGGCTTCAGGGATTTGATAGTTTTGAAAGCCTCATAGGTAATGGTGGTAGCGATACACTCATAGGTTTATCTGGCAATGACACCCTTGACGGTGGCAATCTCCATGACCGGCTTGAGGGTGGTGCGGGGGATGACAGTCTGATTGGTGGGGCCGGTACAGATTTTATTCTTGGTGGCGATGGTGACGACATTATTGAAGCCGACAGTAATCTCGATACGGTTTTTGGCGGTGCAGGCGATGATACAATCTTCGGGGGAAGTGCTTCTGATCGGTTATTGGGGGAAGCTGGCGCTGACATCATAAATGGCGGCGGCGGGTTCGATATTATTCTTGCCGGTGCTGGCAACGATATTATCAATGGTGATAACGGTAACGATCTAATTCAAGCCGGGTCTGGCAACGACCTAGCGTCTGGTGGGTTGGGCAATGACATACTTATTGGTTTTGCTGGCAATGATACGCTTAACGGTGGAGACGGGAATGATTTTCTTGAGGGCCGTTTTAATCGTGATATTTTAAACGGTGGTAATGGTGATGATAGATTATTTGGGCAGGAGGGAAATGATAGATTATCAGGCGATAATGGCCGCGACAGACTTTCAGGAGGGGGCGGTAACGATGATTTGCAAGGCGGTAATGATGCTGATCTTCTTTTCGGTAATGGTGGTTTCGATACTTTAAACGGTGGCGCCGGTAACGATATCCTTACTGGTGGGTTCAATGCTGACAGGTTTGTTTTTGAATATGGGTTTGGTGTCGATATTATTGTTGATTTTGATGTGACAAACAGATTTGAAAGAATTGATTTTTCTGCGCTAACTTCTATCGAAAGCTTTTCCGATTTAGTCAGTAATCATCTGTCCGATGATCTGGATGGAAATGCTATTATCACAGATGGCTCCAATACAGTTACATTACTGGGGGTTTCTGCGATGCAGTTAACCGGAGATGAGTTTATTTTTTAAGTCTATATATACCTTCGCTATAGAGGTTCATTCACATTTTTCATTGCAGACCAATTGGCACGTGGATTGCGTGTTCTTTTTGTTTTTATATAGGTGCTATTTATCTAAAGAATTTGCTGTTATTATACAGGCACGGCGACCAATATGGTCATTGGGGCATAGTTAAGGATTGCGTACTCGTGAAATTGTGTTGGTTATCTCTCGTTGCTAGTTTTTTTGTGTTGGCAGGCGCAAACGCCCATGAATATCCCGATGACACGCGTAAAGCACTGGAGCGTGTGTTAAAACGGGAATTGTCTCTGGAAAGTGAAGCGGTCAAGAATGGGTTGCGCCTGAAGTATTTGGTTACTCATTCCAAGCCTGGTGATGTTATCGAGCTTGAACCGGGGCGATACACTTTAAAAGTTCCAGCCATCCATAATGTCGATCGGTTTTTTCACTATGAAGGTGATATCATTGACCTAAAGGTTAATCATGATCTGACTATCAAGGGAAAAAGCAGTAACCCGGAAGACACTATTATCGATTGGGAGGGAAGTCCGCTTGCAGAAAAATTAGCCAAAGGCATGATCCTTACCCGCGAAGCAAAACACAAAACTGAGTTTCCGGATTCTATAGCGCTGACTGTAGAAAATCTGACATTTGAGAACGCTGTTGGCTGGGGGAATAATGGTGCCGCTTTGCGTCCGCAAGGGACGGCGTTAACGGTGCGCAATTGCCGCTTCATCAATAATCAAAATGGTATCCTCTATACAAGTGCCATCGAGACAAATCCAATATCGCCCTCACATTATGAAGGCGAGTTGATTGTTGAAGATTCCTATTTCGAACGTAATGGTGAGGGCATTAGTGAATTAGCCCATGGTATCTATATGTCTATGGGGCGGTCTATCACTGTACGGAATACAAAATTTATAAATACCAAAAACACAGGCCACCATATAAAAAGCCTTGTGCCGCAAACAATCGTGACTGGATCCACATTTACCAACAAGGACGAGGAGATTACGTATAATATCGATACTCCCAATGGAGGTGATGTTTTGATTGAAGGGAATACATTCGATTATTTTGATGCCAGTGATGGTGATGATAACAGGAGTATGTTTTTGTACGCCTCTGCTCAAACCCAGTTTGATAAAGTACCGGCAAAGCTGGGCTCTTATGTGTTTCGAAATAATGTCATTAATAATTACCATCCAGCGGGTAATTTTATCGTCACCATAGATGGTTCTGAAAGAAACCTGAAGATTTGTGGCAATACCATCAAGCATTTTGCAGGCGGTGCTTTAAGGGCACAAGGTCTGGATCTGAGCAAGACTTGTTATACGTTGCGGTAAAAAAAACATCAGCCGGTTGGATGTGAGGTTCTATCGCTTGTGATATATAACTGCGATGATAACTCTTGAGCATAAAAACATATCCATAACCCTCCTCGTCATTGCCGAAATCTTTGCCATGTCGCTGTGGTTTTCATCATCCGCAGTGTTGGCCGATATGATCGCGGATGTTTCGATCTCGTCATTACGTCAAGCCTTGTTGGCCAGCAGTGTGCAGTTTGGATTTGCTATCGGAGCTATTGTATTTGCATTTCTGGGTTGGGCAGACCGGTATGATCCGCGCCGGGTTTTTGCACTGAGCGCTATTGCGGCGGCTATTATGAACGCCCTATTGCTCATCGCGCCTGTTGGTAGTGGTTTGGCAATTTTCGCGCGATTAATGACCGGTGCTTTACTAGCGGGGGTTTATCCGGTGGGCATGAAGATTGCCGTTGGCTGGGGGACTCGTGATCGGGGTTTGCTGGTCGGTTTGCTTGTGGGGGCATTGACGCTTGGTTCTGCTGCGCCGCACCTTCTTTCTTTTTTGGGTGGCACGGATTGGCGTTTTGCGGTTGGCGCGGCGAGTACTCTGGCTTTTGTTGGGGGGCTGATGGTTTTAGCGGTTCGTTTGGGGCCTCATCATGTTCGTGCACCTGCGTTTAGTTTGGATGCGTTGGGCCTGGCCTGGACAGATCGGCGAATCCGGTTGGCCTATGCTGGTTATCTTGGTCATATGTGGGAGCTTTATGCATTCTGGGCGTGGATTGGTGCGGCAGTGATGATATCGTTTGGTACGCAGATGGATGCACAAGAGGCAGCTGCTAATGCAAAATTGACGGCTTTTGCTGCGGTTGGGATAGGCGCGATTGCTTGCGTGGTTGCCGGGTTTCTGGCTGACCATATCGGCAAAGCCGAGACCACGATCATCGCGATGGCAGGATCGGCAAGTGCGGCTTTATTAGCGGCATTAGCCTTTGAGGGGCCACCATATTTGCTGGTGTTGATTGTATGCCTGTGGGGAGCGTTTGTAATTGCTGACTCAGCGCAGTTCTCCGCTTTGGTAGCAGATTTTACACCGCCAGAACGGGCAGGGGCATTGATGACCTTTCAGACAGCGCTGGGGTTTGCATTGACGATTATTACGGTACAACTGACGCCATGGTTCGCGGATCTTGTGGGCTGGCGCGGTGTGTTTGTGATATTGGCGCTGGGGCCTCTTGTCGGGATCATTGCCATGAAAAGGTTGATAAATATAATGAGAGATGAAGCGCTATGAACTTTGCTTCCGACAATTGGGTAGGGGCCCATCCGGCTATAATGGATGCAATCAT
>CAZGVP010000138.1:0-7544 GCA_964529135.1 uncultured Caulobacterales bacterium
CAAGGGTGCGCGGTAGATCAAAACCAACATACGCCCCCGCAGCCAGATCAGGTGAAAAACCGACAAACCAGGCATCTTTATAATCGTTAGTCGTGCCGGTTTTACCTGCCGTTGGTTTATTCAACACACGACGTATAGCAGAGCCTGTGCCACGTTGAACAACCCCTTCCAGGATTGAAACCATTTGGTATGCAGTACGCGGATCAAGTATTTGTTTGCGTGTATCCGGTAATTGTGGCTCTGCCTGATCATTCCAGCTTGCAACATTACACTCAACACAAACACGCTGGTCCCGGCGATAAATCGTCTTGCCGTTACGGTCTTGCACACGGTCAATGAGTACAGGCTCAATCTGTTTGCCGCCATTAACAAAGATGGCATATGCTGATGTGATCCTCATCAAGGTAGTTTCTGCTGATCCTAATGAAATCGCCAATTCCCTTGGCATTTGATCAGACAGTTCAAACCTAGTGACATAATCCACAATACTCTGGATTCCTAAATCCTGAGCCAATCGCGCCGTCATGGTGTTTCGTGATTTTTCAATGCCCTTACGCAATGTTGAAGGCCCACCGAAACTGCCTTCAATATAATTACCGGGCCGCCACCATTTGTCATTAATGGTCGGAGCAACAAACGGCGCATCCAACACTAACGAGGACGGGGAATACCCGCTGTCCAGCGCCAGAGAATAGATAAACGGTTTAAACGTTGATCCTGGTTGGCGACGCGCCTGTATGGCGCGATTAAATTCCGATAATTGAAAAGAAAACCCACCGACCATAGCCAAGACTCGCCCAGTATGCGGATCAACGGCTACAAAGCCGCCATTAATAGCAGGCACTTGACGCAACATAAACTCGCCATCAATAACCTCACCAGAGATGTAGCCGCCGTCTTCGGTTTCCTTCGCTTCGGTTTTCAATGGTTCTGCAAAAATAACGTCGCCCCGAGAAAGCACCTGCGTCGCAGCCGTAATATCAGAACCTTGCTCATTAACACTTTCATAACTTTTTGCCCAGGAAAGCCCTGACATTGGGATCACGCCAGTTGAACCATCGCCAAAGCCGATCTCAGCTTCATTTTTAGAAACTTTCAGGGCAATCGCAGGTTTCCAAGGAGAAAGATCATCACCGATGACTTTCTTGTCGGAAAGAAGTTTTGCCTCCAGTGCAAACAATTCCTTCCAATCAGTATCAGTTCCCCCAGTATCAAGATCAATATTAGAGATTGCCCCTCGCCAGCCATGACGCATATCGTACTCAACAAGCCAACGCCTCAACGCAATGCCAGCAGTACGTTGAAGGTGAGGATCAAGAGTTGTACGCACAGCAAGACCGCCATTATACAATGTCTCACTATCATAGAGCGCCCCGACTTCCTTTCGCACTTGCTCTGCAAAATACTCAGTCGCCCATTCACGCGCCCCTAAAGGCGGCGCATCCTGCGCAATAAGAGGTGTGGCTAGTGCTTCATCATAAGCTCTTTGATCAATATGACCATCTTCTAACATGCGCCCGATAACCCAGTCACGCCTTGATGTTGCCGCCTCCAGATTGCGAACGGGATGGTAATTGCTCGGACCTTTAGGAATTGCTGCTAGATAAGCGGCCTCTGCAATCGTCAATTCACTGAGAGGTTTATTAAAATAATTCAATGCAGCTGCCGCAACGCCATAGGCACGATTACCGAGATAAATTTCGTTAAGATAAAGCTCAAGGATATCTTCCTTCGAGAAAGTCTCTTCGATACGTCGCGCAATGAGCCATTCACGCAATTTACGCTGGATTTCCTGATCACTGTTAAGAAGGAAATTTTTCGCTACCTGCTGTGTAATTGTTGAAGCCCCAATGAGGCGCTTGTTGCGACCCATTAATTTGTTAAGCGCGTTTTGGATCAACATCCCTCGAACAATAGCCCGGTAATCAAGTCCATCATGGGTGTAGAAATTTTGATCTTCTGCCGAAATAAATGCATTCTTCAGATGCGCTGGCATTGCCTCTTCTGGCACAAAAAGACGGCTTTCCGTGGCAAACTCCGCCATTAACGAGCCATCACCTGAATAGACCCGCGTTGTTACTGGTGGCTCATACTCAGCCAAACTGTCATGACTAGGCAAATCTTCTGACAATTCATTCATATACCAAGCGCCATAGGCAACCGCCGCCACCAGCACAACAATACCGAGCCCAAAAGCAAGACCTGTTAACTTGAAAAACAGCCCCCACCGGGATTTGCGGCGCGGTTTCTCGCCAAGTTGGCGATATTCACCTTCCAGACCCGCACTCGTTTTAGCTTCCGTATTTGCTACAGGTGGATTTGTCTTACTTGTATCAGTCATAATATTTTCCGTGCCCGAAGCCCTAATTTACCTGCGATGCTGTTCATCTACGCCAAGAAAGTCAATTGCAGTCACGCTGAATGATACGCCTGATCAGTCGATTTTTTGTCTTTGTTGCGGATTATTCATTATGAACCGCATAAGGCCCCACTATGCCATCTTCGTGGCGCAAGTTTGAAGGCATGAGATATTATAAAACTTCCTGATCCATTTTAACAGAATGAATAGTCTGCTAATTTACTAAAAGCTGTTTCGTCATGACATAGCGGTGCAGTTTCTCGCCTTTTAACTCCACCACCTCTTCCTCGACCTGACGAAAACCAACTTTTTTAAAGGCGGATCGCGCCATTAAGCTGGCATGAGTATTCATACTTGCCACGCGGTTTAGCCGGGCAATCTCTTCCAGTGGATCAAATAATCTTGGAAACAGACCACACCCCTGCCATCGCGAAATTATATAGGCAAAATCTACATATCCCTCATTGGTCATCGTCATAAAGCCTACTGCTATATCTCCGTCTTTTGCAATTCGGATCGATTGGCTTGCCAAGCGCGATAAAAAATCTTCTCCGGATTTTGGCTCTGGTGCCCACGCACGCCGCTGTGCCGGCGTATAAGCCAAAGCACCTTCGTGAACAGCCTCATAAAATAATTGTCCAAGCATTGGTACATCTTCAACACTCCCGGATACAATTTCAATTTCACAAGCCAAGACAATTTTCCCAACTGTCAGAACTAAAATTATTTAGGCGAAATACGTTAATTCAAACCACCGGCTGAACCGCCAGTTGCAAGACGATTTGTTGTTTGTCGTAAATTATCACCCTTACTCTCAAAATAATCATCAATTGCCAAAGCTACAGCGCCCATAGTTTTAATCCGCCATGCCTCGTTTATAAGGTTCTCTTCGTCTTCTTTATTCGAAATAAAAGCCATCTCTAACAATACCGCCGGAACATCCGGGCGCAGAAGAACTTTTAAATCCTCAGTACGCTTAGCATTTTTTACCAAATTTGTGACTTTTCCAACACGCGGCAAAATCATACCTGCCAGCTTCGTGCTTTCAGTTTTAATCCTATCTTGCGACACATCAAAAAGCATTTTGCCCAGAAGGGGATCAAAGTCAGCAAGATCACCGTTATTGATTTTATAACTTTCCTGTTCGCGGGCTTCCTTGATTGAGCGCTTTGTTCCCTCTTCGGAAATTGTATAAACTGAACTACCGCGCAAGGTATGATCATTATTGCCATCTGCATGTAGCGATATAAACAGATCGGCATTGACCTCTCTTGCTATTTTGGCACGTCGTTCCAACTCCACCTTGCGATCATCAATCCGCGTCAATACTGGGCGATAACGCCCCGTTGCAGCAAGGTGCGTCGCAAGAGCTTTAGCCGCGGCTAAATTGACATCTTTTTCAAGAGTACCCTTCTGACCAACGGCGCCAGGATGGCTCCCGCCGTGACCAGGGTCAATCACTATAGTCAATTTTACATTGGCTACGGATTGTTGTTCTTTTTTTGGGGGTTTGCGGTTTCTTCGACGTTGACGTTGGCTTTGATCAGCCTTTGCGATTCGATCTGCGATCTCAGCTTCACGATCAGCTTCAGCTCGCAAAATCTGTTCAACCGTTTGCGCTGCAGGTGTTACAGCTCTTGCCCCAGAGCTTACCTCCCGAGTATTAGTGGCGCTAGTCGCGCGCCCATTGGCATAAATAGTATCAAGCCGGGCGATTGGTTTTAAACTTGGCGCCAAAGGAATTGGCTTTGCTGGAACATTCCCGACTTTAGAATTATTTTGAATCGTTTCTGGAGATTTAATACGCGTGCTAGCTTGAGAGGGAGCTTCCAGGGAGGCCGAAAGAGAACCAGAAGGACGCGCGATGCGCGGAAGCGAAGAGATGTAATCCACCATGGACGCTGATTGAAGATCCACGACGAGACGATATTTTTTCACGTTTCCCTGTGGTTCTAGAACGAAAATATTGTCTATCCGCGCCGTCCTGGCAAATTCCAAGACAAATCGGGTCGATCTGTTACCATTTGGGGCGTAAACATAGCGCTCGATATGACCTTTTCCACGGATGCCCTTTAAGCCGGCAGCATCACTGCGCATATTCTCAAAATCAATAATTAACCGGCCTTTGCCAGTATCATCACCAGAAACATCAAATGATGGCACCCCATTAAGGTCAAACACAATCCTGGTCTTTGCGCCATCCGGGCCAAACCGCACGCCCAGCAATTCCGATGCATGAGAGGCATTAAAAGGCATCAGCAATATTACCAAACACACTAAAGAACGCAGCATTCCAGCGTCAAACGACAAACGTCTGCTTTTTTTAGAATAATATCTGCGGCTTTCATTCATGCTCAAACCTGTACTCGCCCCGGCCTTGTTTAATAACAAAAGGGCTGGTTATATTCATAATCTAGCTTCTCATGAGCCCTATTTGATCATAACGCATTCTTTTGCAACAATATTAACGATACGTTAAGGAAATTAACCTGCACCTTAGCGAATCATTTTTATTGTGAGTCGCCAGCAAACTGCCGGATCTGAGGTAAATTCATGGCTTTTCTTTTTCCCCATGCTGGTGCATGATACATCATATTGGGATTCCGGTAACAAAAGAGAAAATCGACGAATCCTGTATCATTAACGGTTTGTCTACCCTTATTGTCCAAAACTGAGACTCTAAGAATTCTATCGGGCCTTTCCTTCCCATTGCTGCTTTTAGCGGTCGTCGTTAGTGAAAGGGCAAAACCCGAGATTTTAAGGCCGGCAGCCTCCTTTTGCCGGAACCCATTACGCAGATGGTCCATCAAGGCGATCATTAAGATCGAACGATTGAAAGTTGCCATACCGCAAAAGCCTGCCGATTTTATCGGATTTTGGCGAAAATTATGGGACGGAGGCATGAACCCAAGCGCAGCCTACTCCGCGCAATTGTACCAAAACGCGGTTTACTCCGCGCGATAACGAATTAGCCCGCTATTCGACCAGCTAAAAGCGATACGAATGGCAAGGACCACAAAATGCTGATGACGCCGCTTGCGCCAGCCCTTTTTCCGGATTTGAATCCGGTTCACGTGAAAGACAGCCCTTTTGAGGGGTGCCGTGCTTTGGCACCTTCATCTGACTCTTTGTCCACGCCTCTTGTGCAAATGCACGCTTGGCGCACGTTCGGGACTATGCGCCGATTGCTTCGTCAGCAAATTAACCTAAACAGCCCCGGCAATCACCGGAATGGCTGTGGAGCCCTAATCCATGACGAAGAAAATGCTAATCGATGCGGCACAGAGCGAAGAGATTCGTGTCGCCGTGACCGACGGAAAAAAAGTTGAAGATTTTGACTTTGAATCATCTTCCCGCAAACCTCTAAGAGGTAATATTTATCTCGCTCGGGTCACCCGAGTCGAACCATCACTTCAGGCTGCTTTTGTAGAATATGGCGGCAATCGCCACGGTTTTCTTGCCTTCAGCGAAATTCATCCAGACTATTACCAAATTCCGGTTTCTGATCGTGAAGCCCTGCAGGCAGTAGAACAGGAAATGGCGGACCTGGCAAAAGAACTTGAACAGTTTCAAAGTCAGGACGACGATGATGAGGATGACATTGATGGTGATGTTCTCAATAACGATGCAGAAGAAGAAAAAAGGCAGGAACGGCCCAAGAGACGCCGTCGAAGCAGGTCGAAAACACGCGGGCGCGATAAAAACACTGAGTCCACATCAGATGAAACAAAATCACTAGACGCCGCATCAAAAGAAAGTGACCCACAAGAGGCCAGTTCAGCAGAAAAAGACGTCTCCACTACAGATACAGATACCCCTACCTCCAACACTGAAAATAATAATCAGATTGATACACAATCCGAAACTGATGAAACGCCAACCCCTAAAGCTAAAGTTAGAAAAAAGAAGAAAACGGCCCCCATCGATAACGATGACACCTCCTCTCCTAAAGATGACATAGATGAAGAGGAAGAAGAGGAAGAAGTTGACGAAGAAGAAAACAGCGATGCAGAAAACAGCCTTGATGAAACCGTAAGCGACAAAGAGGCGCCTGGCTCTAAACAAGATGACATAAATGATGATGCAGAATTCAATTCTGAGTCTGATGATGATGTTAACGAAATTGTCGAAGTTGAAGCCGCTAGCGATATTGAAGAGCCCGAGCTTGTTTCCGGTGACGATGATGAAGTTGGCAGTGAAGATAGTATTGAAGCTGCAGCAGAAGATCTCGAAAACCAAGACAATAATGATAACGAACAAGACGAAGAAAAAATATCTCGTCGCGCTCAATATGCTGCACTACTGGAAAAATACCGTGAGGCGCGCCGCAAACATGGTCGCATCCTGAGGAATTATAAAATTCAGGAGGTTATCAAGCCGCGCCAGATTCTTCTCGTTCAAGTGGTCAAGGAAGAACGTGGCAATAAAGGCGCAGCACTGACATCTTATATGTCACTAGCCGGTCGCTATTGCGTATTGATGCCTAACACTGCACGCGGTGGCGGCATATCCCGGAAAATTCCTAATGCTTCAGATCGCAAACGTCTTCGCCGGATCGTCAATGAATTTGATGTCAAACAAGGCATGGGTTTAATCATCCGTACAGCCGGCGCAAAGCGCACCAAGACAGAAATCAAACGCGACTTCGATTATCTTATACGCCTCTGGGACACTATCAGGGAATTAACATTAAAATCGGTTGCACCATGCCTGATCTATGAAGAGGCTAGCCTCATCAAGCGGGCTATTCGTGACCTCTATGACAAAGATATTTCCAAGGTTCTTGTCGAAGGTGAAGACGGTTACCGTGAAGCAAAGAGCTTCATGAAAATGTTGATGCCATCACACGCTAAAAACGTTCAACCCTACAAAGAGGAAACACCTCTATTCCTGCGCCACGACGTCGAACAACAACTCGATCAAATGTATCAACCAACCGTTCGCCTGAGATCTGGTGGCTACCTGGTGATCCACCAGACAGAAGCTTTAATTGCGGTTGATGTCAACTCAGGCAAAGCAACCCGTGAGCGCAATATTGAAACCACCGCTTTGAAAACTAACCTGGAAGCTGCTGTGGAAGTTGCCCGGCAATGTAAACTGCGCGACCTTGCCGGGCTTGTTGTCATTGACTTCATCGATATGGAGGAAATGAAAAATAATCGATCAGTTGAACGCAAACTTAAAG
>CAZGVP010000139.1:0-7533 GCA_964529135.1 uncultured Caulobacterales bacterium
GGTTGACGTTCTTGCTCCCACGTTAGGTGATCAACTTGATAGTCAGTTTTTTGAAAATGCTGGAGATCGTTTGAAGGTAATCGCCAATTTTGGGGCTGGTGTTGATCATATCGATATTGAAGAAGCTCATCGGCGAGGCATTCTCGTTACCAACACACCATCTGTTTTGTCTGAAGATGCAGCGGATATGGCGATGGCGCTTATATTGGCAGTACCAAGGAGGCTTGTGGAGGGAGTGCGGGCCCTTGAGCAGAATAAGTTTGAAGGTTGGTCACCAACCTGGATGCTTGGCCATCGCATGCGCGGGAAGAAGCTTGGTATTATTGGGCTTGGGCGTGTGGGGCAGGCCATAGCGCGTCGAGCAAGCGCGTTCGGACTGGAAATTCATTATCATAACCGCCAGCCAATCAACTCGCATATGGAAGAAGAATTATCCGCTACCTATTGGGATAGTCTTGATCAGATGTTGAACAGGGTGGATATTGTTTCTGTGAATTGTCCGCATACCCCAGCAACATATCATCTCCTTTCTCGCCGCCGCCTGCAATTGCTGCAACCTCATGCCTATGTTGTAAATGTTTCCCGTAGTGAAATCATTGATGAAGAGGCGCTAGCGGAAATGATCGCTGACGGTGCGATCGGCGGGGCTGGATTGGACGTATTTCAGGGGGAACCAAAACCCAATGAGACATTAATGCGCGCACCAAATGTTGTGCTCTTGCCGCATATGGCCTCTTCCACAATAGAGAGCCGTATTGAGATGGGGGAAATGGTAATCATTAACATCAAGATGTGGGCTGATGGTCATCGACCACCCAATCGCATTATTCCAGGTATCGACTAGTTCACAGGTTCCAGAAGATCCCAGCGATTTCCTGATATGTCTTTGAAGACACAGACTTTCCCATATGTTTCTTCTCGCGGTGGTTCGAGAAAAATGACGCCGGCCTCTGTCATTGAACGGTAATCTCGATTGAAATTATCTGTATACAGGAAAAACATTACGCGATCAGCACCTTGTTTCCCGAGACAGTTTTGCTGAGCTTGATTGGCGGGTTTGGCTAGCAGTAGCCCTGCGGCGGGGGATGCGGCGTCACCTGGATGTACGATAACCCACCGTTTGCCATTCCCAAGGTCAGTGTCTTCGGTGAGGGTAAAGCCGAGTTTTTCGGTAAAAAAGGCAATTGCTTCATCATAGTTTCGAACTAACAAAGAAGCTGCGTTTAGGTGTCGTTTCATATTTCTGGCTCAGTAATTAGCGTCAAAAGTGCGTGAGAATCACCACATTCCCTTTAAAATGAGACTAAAGTAAATGAAAAGTTGATAACCTGGGCATATTTGCCGTAGCGATTGGTTCTGACGAACCCTATATAGGTTAGATCAATGTCGATGTTAATTGGATGGGAAAATATCTCAACGTGAATTTGCCTTGCCCAAATATTCTGCAGAAACTACGTAACGTGATTTTATCCGTGACAGCATTGTTGTGGTTTTTGCCTGCTGCATATGCAGAAAACCTTGGGCCGTCTACTCCATTCAATAAATATAGCAGCCCCCATAGTGCCGTTCTTGCGGTACAAACAGGCTTTGAAACACGTGAAACGCAAATACGTGTCATCGCGTATGATCGTGAAGATGCATTCTTAATGGAACCGGTGGCGCGTTATGATGCTACACTCGATGCAAGCGGTCTTGCTATTGTAGGGCTTCCTGAACTTGCATCACGCGATCATGCTTTTGTTGTCTACCTTGATGAAAACCGCGACGGCAAACTAAATCGTAACGTTTTAGGAAAACCGAAAGAGCCTTATGTTTTTTCAAATGGTGTGAAGCCAAAGTTGCGCAAACCGACATTTGAAGAAGCAAAAGTTTCTACTGAACATGGTCGTGTGATTGTTATTACGCTTCACAAATAGAAATTTCGATTTTACCTATCACGTATACAATTCGTTTACCAAACATCCTAAGTACATCTTAACGGGCACATTGTAGGGTGTCATCAAGAGTAGTTCTAGTGGGGGGATGAACAAGGATCGACGGGGATGGCTTCCTTATTTGATATTTTTTCTGTGGCATTATTTATTGCAACTGCATCAATATTTTTTGTGCGGTTTCGTCATGAAGATCCACGTTTAGCACCATATCTGGTGATCTCTATTGGTTGTGCTTTTGCGAATTGGTTAGGGGATAATGGAATTGAGATTACTGCAATCGTTATTCTTGCAGCATCGGCTTTTTTACTTTTGCATCTTACCAGCGCCCCCTATCAGGAAGATACTGGAGTAGACAAAGACATCCCCTAAATGTTTATAAGTTTGGGTGCCTATCTGTTTTTGTGGCCCGGTTTGTAGAGACTGTTCAGCCCGGCTTTACCATTACTGATAACCTGGCCTTCGTTACACAATCCGATAAGGTGGGCCAAAACGTTTAGCCCAGCTGCCAGATGCAGACGCTTGTCGATTCCAGAATACATGGCTGTAACGATTTCCGGGATTTTCTCTTTTCCGAGATCAAGCTGGTGTAAAATCTGTCCGTCGCGCATTTTTCGATGAGCTTTTACCGCACGTGTAAAGCGACGACCATTGCTAATAGGAGCACCATGGGTCGGTAAATAGATATTTTCATCCCGCTCAAGAAGTTTATCCAGGCTTTTGAAATAATCCCTCATGCTACCGTCGGGAGGAATAATAACGGTGGTAGCCCAACCCATGATATGGTCGCCTGTGAAGAGTATGCCTTTATCAGGGAGGGCAAAGCAAAGATGGTTTGAGATATGTCCAGGGGTCCAGATTACTTCTAGAGCCCAGCCTTCTCCTTCTACAAGGTCACCATCATTCAGAATTTCGTCAGGGTTAAATTTATAATCTGCCCCTTCATCGAGTGCGGGGGCATCATCAAGGGCGTCTTCTATTGGATGAGGGCCGTATCCTAAAATAGGTGCGCCACTTTTTTCCTGAAGAAGTCTTGCCCCACCGCAATGGTCGGAATGGGTATGTGTAATGAGGATATGACTTATGCCTTGTTTATTGGTCGCAGACATGAGAGCATTGATATGATCCTCATTATCTGGGCCCGGATCAATAATAGCAGCAGGATTTTGGTTTTCCTTATCACTGATTATATAGGTGCCGGACCCAGTGTAAGTAAACGGCCCCGGATTTTTAGCGATAACTCTTCTTACACCCGGTGTAATATCATCGGGAATGCCATATTCGAATTGAAAGTCCTTGACGAAGGGTATTGCTACTGGCGTCGATTCTGACTGCTTAGTCACGTTTGCCATACCCTTGCACGCGTAATCCTCGTGTTAGGAATCGCGATTAATATCAAGATGCTCATCAACCATCTCTGAAAATGCCTCCGCCAATCCACGAATGGCGAGCATTTTGTTTTTTCCAGAAAGGGCACTTGGGGGGCCCATGTCAGTTTTATTAACATCAACAATATAGATACGACCATCTTCACGATTACGTAGGACATCTAATCCGCCAAAATCAAGAGACATGGATTTCGTGAAGGCAATAATTTGTTCTTGTTCTTCATTTGATAGCACAGCATCCGGTGATGTGATATCAACCTGATGATTATCATTGCTAAAACGTCCGTCGCGAAGTCTTCGTTTTAGATAGACGAATGGTATTTTGCCGCCAACCACGGGTGTGCGGATATCGATATAGTCAGTTCCATCATAAGTATTATCAATCAAACGCTGATAAACTTGACCAGTCTTTGGAGTCTGAATCGGACAAGAAACAATGCGACCATCATGTTTGCCATTAGCTTCTGATTTTTCCACGACATCCCCGCAATGAGTGGTTGGGTCAACGGCAAGGCCGTATCCAAATACTTCTTCGAAATGGCGGGCTACGACACTCTTGCGAATATCGTGGCAGCCAACATTGAATGAAGGTTTGCTGGAGGGAGCGTTCCGGGGTGCTGTTAGAAACTCGTTATCTTCAAAATAAAAATGCAGGTCAGCATCAGCAGGGTCATCTACTATTTTGACGTCTGCCATTTGGCATACTGGCCAGATTGCATAATAGGAGCGCGGTTTTTTCGGAAAAAAAGAGATTTTAGCTCGCGGTTCATGGCCGCGCATAAAGCGAGTAGCTTTCAAAGCGTTAACGAACCAGACAAAACTTGCAATGCGAACAACTTCTCCAACAAACTGGCTGGTGACAGGGATTTGAGCTCCTGTTTCTCGTGCAATAATCGTATTGCCTTGAAATTCGTAATCGCCAAAAAAACTCATAAGTATATTCTCGCTGGCTCGTCTAATACTCATTGGTACTAATGGATAATGTAGTATTCACAGACGTTATCCGGATACCATCCTATCTTTACTATGCGCGAGTTCGACAGAAATATACAATAACGAAAGCGCGATTTTCCCGTTATCCGCGCGCACTTTATTTTGACGCTACAGCCAGTTGTATGGCTGCGAATAATGGCCCAACCATTGCGATATTGGGCTCATGTGTATCTTTAGTAAACAAATTCTTAATTTTAGTGCGGGTTTGCTCGCCTTTTTTACCCTGCTATGTGGTCCCATTGTGGCACAAACGGCAGTTTTGTCCCAAAATACCACTGTTACACCCTCACTTGGGCTAACTGAAATTCCAGAAAGGGTGGATTCTGCGGGGTCAATCTCTGCTGGTGATAGCCATGGTGGGGTAATCAACGAGCTCCATGTCATGGCACCTCCTGGATGGGTGTATCAAGTAGAACGCCAGCCCGGTAGTTTCGTTGACTGCGGGAAAGGACGTGAGAATAGGATTTCCGACAAGAATGGGCGTGACTCCGCTAACTTGGCATGCGGTGTCACAATCACTGAAACGCTGGTTATTCCTGCAGCGTCTGAAAGTGCCCGCCTTATCGTGCATTTCTAATCTCTGAAATCTCTAAATACCTTTTCTGACCTGCTAAATTGTGCCACATGAAGTTCAAGATTGGCCCGTTTGGGGTCATGTCGCTCAATGTATCGAGAGTCTTCGTGGCAATGATCCGTAATTATAAACCGCTTCGTCTAATTGCAGGAGATAGCGATGATCTCAACGTCATCTCAGCGTGTCTGCAAGATGCAGTGACGAAAGTTAAAGATTTTGCATATTTGCCGGGTCAGCGCAGGTTTGCTTTCGTGGCAAATCGCTTTGTCTGGGAAGCAAGCATTAATAAACGCATTGGCCCATTTTCGCGTGTGCGTGCCGGCATTCATTTCGATGATGTATTGAAGGTTCAGCAACAAAATATTAAAGCTGATGCCAGCGATGCAGTGGTTTCATTGATGGCGATACGTCATGATCCCGGTGAAGAAGATGATACCAGTTTGATTATATTAGAATTTGCTGGTGGCGGTACAATACGTCTTGAGGTTGAGGCTGTTAATGCCCAGATTGAGGATATCTCCGAGCCGTGGCGTACGCGTTCACGTCCGGTCCATGATGAGAGTTAAAGATACCTTCAATGGCTATTCGTATTTCAAGTAATGATGCCAATTTTGATGTAACATTCGATCGATTGTTGACCTTGAAACGGGAGACATCTGAGGATGTGAGCACTATTGTCTCGTCCATTATTGATGATGTTAAATCTCGGGGTGACGCGGCATTATTTGAATATACGACCAAGTTTGATGGTTTCGAAGCAAACCCGTCATCAGTCATTATCACACAAAAAATGATTGATGATGCGGAAAATTCATGCTCACCCGCTTTGTTAGAATCATTAGATCATGCTGCAAAGCGTATACAAGCTTTTCATGAAAAACAAAAACCGAATGATTTACAGTACACAGATGAAGCTGGCGTTAATCTTGGATGGCGGTGGACTGCGGTAGATGCTGCAGGATTATATGTTCCCGGTGGATTAGCCTCATATCCATCAAGTGTTCTCATGAATGCAATTCCGGCAAAAGTTGCGGGTGTTGAGCGATTGGTGATGACAGTGCCAGCGCCAGGCGGCACAATGAATCCACTGGTACTTGCTGCGGCCAAAAGGGCTGGCATTAACGAAATTTACAGCGTAGGGGGCGCGCAGGCAGTGGCAGCGCTTGCTTACGGAACCCAGATGATTTTGCCAGTAGATAAGATCGTTGGTCCCGGTAATGCATTCGTAGCAGCTGCAAAGCGCCAGGTTTTTGGTAAAGTCGGTATTGATTCCATTGCGGGGCCTTCGGAAATACTGGTTGTTGCTGATGGGGATAATAATCCTGAATGGATTGCCGCGGACCTGCTTAGTCAAGCTGAGCATGATCCATCTTCGCAATCAGTGCTGATTACTGATGATACTGATTTTGCTCAGGCTGTTGCTAATGCTGCGGATACCCAGATTGGTGCATCACCACGCGAGGATATTACGCGGGCTGCATGGACAGATAACAGTGCGATCATTGTAGTGGAAACATTGAAAGATGCACCAGCCTTGATTAATCGTCTGGCACCGGAGCATTTAGAATTAGCGATTGAAAATCCTGAGCTTATGGTAGGCGACATACGCCATGCTGGTGCGATATTTCTCGGGCGTTATACCCCAGAAGCAATAGGTGATTATGTGGCTGGTCCTGATCATGTGTTGCCAACTGCACA
This sequence comes from uncultured Caulobacterales bacterium, assembly GCA_964529135.1. GTDB lineage: Bacteria > Pseudomonadota > Alphaproteobacteria > Caulobacterales > Parvularculaceae > CALLPQ01. Next base: position 6,585 of record CAZGVP010000139.1, read on the forward strand.
GGCAGCACGATATGCATCAGGCCTATCGGTGCTTGATTTTATGAAACGCACCTCAATTATTGAATGCACGCCTGAGAGTATTGCGAAGATTGGTCCAGCAGCGGCAAACTTGGCCGATGCTGAGGGCTTGCCAGCGCATGCTCACTCGGTGCGATTACGCCTGAAGTAAAACCTGCTTAAGGGATTGAATTGGTTTATTCTTTTTATCTGTACGCTTTAGACAGTACCTCTATTTGCAATAGTAATTCCAATAAATTCCCGGGGTTGCCTCTATGAACACATTATCAAATGATATATCATTTGCAGAGTGCGAAAATAGAGGGCAGTTTTATGAAGTCTCGGCGAAATTTTTTAAAAATGACAACAATCTCTGCAAGCGTGGCCGCAGCTAGTTCTATATTGCCAGCTTGCCAATCAGTGACGGCATCGCCAACCGATAGTGCTTTAAATTTTTCAAACCCGATCGATAATATTTATGGACTACTCAAGCTAATGGGCGATGTTTCTGGGCGTCGTACTCATTATTATCAACCTGGACGCACATTTGTGCATGTTGATGGTGAGCTTCCAATCCATACTTTGAGCTATACCGGAGCAACGGCGCGAGAAATCCGTCGTATTGATGAAACTACATACATGACCAGGCTTTCAGGATGGCAATTGTTCAGGGACCCAATAACAAATGACGTCATTGATGAGTGGACTAATCCTTTTACCGGCGAAACTCATAGTGTAGAGCATTTTGAGTTTGCGCAAAGCAAACAAATATTTTCAGCCGAAGGATTTAAACGTCCTGAAAATTATAACGGGGATTATATATGGTTTGATAAGCCTTTTATCCTTCCGTGGCAGTTCATTGATGATCTGGCTTTTGCGCCGTTTGAGCAATTTTCTCGCTATATAAATAGCAAAGGCCATCAACGCTATGAGAATGCTATTCATACTTATC
>CAZGVP010000140.1:0-7470 GCA_964529135.1 uncultured Caulobacterales bacterium
TATTCACCGGATCGGCAGCGGTCGCGTCTAGCATGGCTTGGCAATCAAGTGTCGCGCCGGTGCCATCCATCCCGCCGTCCCATGCGCGAATGATCTTGGTGGGCCGACCCAATGCATCATACACAGTGCGGGTCATGCGGTTCTCAGCATCTTTCACCACGATGGTACGTCCCAGACCATCATAACTTGTCTCGGTGATAAAACCCGATGGATCTGTGGCGGTGAGCGCTTCGCCTGCAAGGTTGAACGTTCCCTCACTAACGGACCAGAAGGCAGTGGTTATCGTCGCGCTCTGGCAGGAAGTGATGGCATTGCCGCCGGGTACGGCGCCATCCTGCGCCTGGACGCAGGTTTTATGTTCAATGCCGTCGGCGCGATAAAGATGCACCACTATACGGCCCAGCGGATCAGTCTCCACCACCGGGCGACGAAGATTATCCAGGCTCATAGAAGTTGTATCACTGATATCATTGCGCGGGCCATCCATGGCCAGCACATCACCAAACGCCGAATAGGACGTATACTGTGTCACGATTGCCGCCCCCGCCGGATCAATGGTGGAAGAAGCCATAGTGCCATCGGCATTATAGACAGAGTTGGTCACCAGCCCTTCAGGGTCGGTGGCGCTCACCAGGCGACCTTGCGCCCCATAGGTGAAGGTCCATTTGGGTTGCATGCCAGTATCGTCGGCAGGCTGCAGGGCTTCTTTAACTTGTCCCGCCCCAGGGCCGCTTTCAAAATACTCGATAGTGACGGTCTTACCACGAAAGTCAGTGACACTGGTGGGCGTCTGCCAGGTGGCGTGATAGGTGGCGCTGGCAGTCAGGGTCTGGCTACCATCCTTGGAGATTTGTTTAATTTGGGTGGTGTTGGAATATTCATCATAGGTGAACTCAGCGCGATTGCCCTCAGGGTAAGTGCGCGCCTTGACCCGGCCAATGCCGTCATGCTCGCTTAATACCTCGCGGCCCAGCTCATCAGTATGGCGCACCGCACGCCCGCGTTCATCATAGCGCACCGTATAGCTATACCCCTCCGGGTCCACCCGGCTGGAGATACCGCCGGGGGCGATATAGAACTCATAAACACCGCGTCCTGGAAGCTGTGATTGTTGCCCGCCCGGACCCGGGTCTTGCGCGCTGGTTGTTGGCGTTAGGATAAGGTTCATCGCTGTTGCCAGAACACTGGCGGCGAGGATAGACAGAGTGTGTGTGGCTATGGTGCGTGTCATGATCGCTCCCCCTACTGACAAGCGGTCGCGTCAGCGCGCGCATCGCAAAGTTTTTTCACCCGCCACGCCCCGTCATATTCAACTTCCATGACGGGGGTGTTCGGGTCTTGCGGAGAATACATCTTCGTCAGATGCGGATACCACTGACGGCGAGCGGCACCACTGTTGGTTGCCTTGTAATCATACTCATAGGTCATGGTCTGACCCAGAGCGTCAACGCTGGTTTTCAGCATCGGTGTGTTGGCTGGTTCTGCCTCAATAGGGCTACCTAGATAATTAAAAGTGCCATCCACTAATGACGTTGGCGTATCTTCATAGGTAAATTGGACGATTTGTTTTTGACCATTTTCAGAGGCTTCTGATTCCACTGAGAGAAGTCGCCCGCCAGTGACGATGGTTGCATCTGGAGCACTTGGGAACTGTTCGACAATGATACCATAATTTGGGTTGTTCGCGGTGCCCCCATGCTGGGTAAAATCACCAAATTGGAAATTCAGTTTCCGTCCATCCGTGTTGCTGACAGATTCCAAATGTAGGCTGTCAGTGTAGGCGAAATCTATCTCATAGCCAGATGCAAATTCCCAATTTGTTGCGAGAAAAGTCGGAATATTTTGATAGTTGGCCTCTCCAGGAAACCCAAGACCCTGACCGCGCTTCGATGCGGCTACACCAGGTCGGGCAATTTCCTGCCAGTGTTTGAACGTCAGCGTATCACCACTAGCGGAAGACATTTTATAAGTTAGCCCATCATAGTAATAACGTCGCGTAGTGCATAATTCTGAACAGGATGTAGCCAGTGGGTAACTATAATCTTGCAACCGTGTTCCTATCTGCTGGAGAGTAGTCGATGACCCCGGAGGCCCATTAAACTCACCATTGGGAAGGCGGAAGAATTGAGTACCGCTCGCACCTTGTTGAATGCTAACCACATTATTGGTCATGTGTTCACGCCACCAATGAGCGACAAAAACAGCCGTTAATTGCCGTTTAATAGAATCCGTACCAGTATCAAATGCATAATCATAAATTTCTGTAGCTGCGATCATTGCCACAATGGAAGCGGTAGCATTCAAAGCCATTGACTGCCCCAACGCCTCCATGCCTGACCCTGAAACTGAAGCAGAATAATCCCAATTATGGGTCCAACCAGCCCCCATTCCTCGTGACTTACCACTCCCAGCACTAAAAGTTCGAGAAAACCCTAAGCTATAAGGAAAATCTCCGCTTCCAACGGATATATCCGTACCCGGTGAATAGGATAACGCTCCAGTAGCAAGATTAACCCCATGCAAGCTGGAGCGATCCTCAAATGTATCCCCCAAAATATCAGCAACTTTAGCCGGATCAAATCCTTGATTTTCTTCGCCATCTCGTGAACCCCCACCTCCTTTGGCTTCTCCGCTATTTTGCCCAAGAGATGTCACGACATGGCCTACTGAAGACAAATCAGATTTAATGTTGATAGAGGCACCACCACGTTCTTTAGTTCGATAATTTATAGAGCCGGAATGAATTCCTTGCGGTCTATATGGCCCCAATTCAGCGCCTGGCCCCAAAGGATCGTCGCTGGTAACACCCAAAGAATGGGTTAGTGATGTTTCTGAAGAACCATGCGTGTTAAAATAAAAACTCCCTTGATTGGCCGGAAGTGACCTGTTTGCCCATTCAAAGCGTTCTGTTGTTGACGCTGTATCAACCTTGTCGAGAATCTGCTCAAAGACAACACCCTCAATGGCTGAACCAAATAATGCTATCGATTGAGATACTGCTTTTTCTTTTTGCTCATTACCATCGGTGCTAATCATACTAATGCCAGACATAACATCAATATATTGCGCTTCATCAATAATGTTAAATGGAACTTGGTTAGGCGCATGCGCAGTTACGAAAACAAGCTGGGTCCCTCCCAACACGGTATTATATTCAATACCACATGCAGCATCAGTTGTTACTGATGAGGCTACGATCCCAAATGAATGATGATGGTGAGATCGTGCATTCACAGCATATGGAAAATAGCTAAGTAATTTTGAAAATTGTGTTAACCACGATAATCCAATTTGTGTTTTTAATGGGTCCTGAGTAACCCAATTATGATTAATCGGGTTGGCATCATTTTCGTCTGGCGCAGCATTCAAATCTGTACAACTACTAAAAATCTCAAGGCTGCGCGTGGAACGAAGTTTTTCATTTGTTAACATATCAAGATGGTTGCTCGGAACATCGCCAAAACCGAGGACAACAGAGACAGGAGAGGAAAAAGCTAATCCCTCAAACTCGCGTAACTGATCCATATAAATCCCGCTATCGGCAGCATATGGGTGGTCGATCTTCATATCGAGTGAATATGCATTTGCATTGATATAAACATGAGGAATACCAATTATGCCTACAGTGTTCTCGTCAATACGCAGCGACACAGAATGTTCTGGTAATCCGTCAGCTGCTTCAGCTCCAGTTGGCATTCGGTCAAAAGAAATTCTACGCCCATAAATACGATCTGTGAAAAACTTAAAGGTTTGGATATTGGGAGCGCTATTTATATCAACTCCTTGATAAGCACTGGTTTCGAATTCCAAAATAGTTCGATATGCATCGGGAATTTCAGCCCATGTCGCGATTGGAGTATGCCCTGGTAGTGATGTGAGTCTTTGACCGGCTATCGGAAGCGTAATACGCTTAATCTCTCTTCCCCCTGCAATATCTTCTAAATGAGCCCCGGGATGATTACTCTGAAGATTATTAATTAGGTTTTGAGCATATTGCCCCATCAAGTTTGCAACCGCGCTACTGTTAAAAGCACGAACAGCAGGGTTCCCATTAACAGTTGTAGGAGTTCCTCCAGCTGCATCCGTCATCGCACCAGCATTACCAAAGCCCATTGCTGATTTTGTATTGATCCCGTCCGAATACACATGCATTTTTAAAGAGGGGTCAAAGACATAGGATCCACCATCAATTTGAGCTTGAACCCAAACATGGCGAAACGAAACACTGGAAACGCTACCCCCAAGTGTTGAGCAAGATGAGGCCCCATTTACGCTCCCCGGAATTCCGCCATAGGCTAAATACTGGCATGCAGCTTTGGCATCCGATATCCCGGCCCACTCCTCAAACTGAGCGCCGTTGAGAGTTACCATCCCGTAAACATATGATGCTGTATAACCACTCTCTTCAAGCAGACTAACCATCAATTTTGCCTGATCAAAGGGTGTTCCGGACATATCCATATAGGTGCCCAGAGCCCCTTTCTTTGATCCAAACATTGGTGTCACATTAATAGAATTACGCACATATTCGTAGATACGGTCGGGATCATTACGAAGACCACGCGCAAGGTCTTTTATTTCAGGAGAGCCATAATCGTATGGAGTAATTCCAGTTATTGTTCCTTGATTAGGGTAATATGCATCAGCCTGTGCGGGCGAGACCAAATCAGCACTACCGAACTTCATGACGGGTTGCGCAATCGCGCCTCCTTGCATCAGTACGATACCGCTTATTGCAGTGAGAATTTTCTTGATCATAACAATCCCCATTTTAGCCCCATTTTGGGCTCCCCATTTTGGGTTTTAGATACAGTTTTGGCGTTGACCGCTTGTGATTTTCAAATAAGCGGCGGTTTTACTTGGTTTTCAGGCTATAAATCGGACATCACGAAATCGATTTCGCAAACACTGACATTCTTCTTGAGTCGGATTAATCTAATCGGTCGTTTTCTCTCAAACGCATTAAATAAGATGCTGAACGTCTCATCAGAGTTGAGGTGCGTTTTCTTCAACCATAGATATTTACCGCTGGTAACAATGCACTCATTTAATGCTGACACTTCATCCGCGCTGGTTTCGATGTAAACATTGCCGGTGTGATTAACATTGAGCCGGGTAATCATCACATCGTTACATTCGTGGAAACGTAATGTCCCATCACCCCAAAGCACGGTTCGGCATGTATCAGGGGTCTGAGCTTGAGCTTGCGGTGTAATAATAGTGCTTGTTAAAAACACCATACCCACAATCATACCTATCATCACGCCTGCACATATTTTGTCAGCGCCGCCCAACAATGTACTCGCCTGCATCATCTGCAAAGGTCTGTTGATCATCATACTACTCCCACATCATCATATTGTCGTTTTGTCGTTCAGCTTTGTGTTTAAGGCAAAGGTTTCGTTAAAATTCTGAATGCAGCTCTTCAATGGTACAACTGCCCGAGGTCGCCACCTTGATCTTGGCCACTGAGCGCGCGCGTTGGTGTAATATCTGTACCAGTGCGTAAAAAGCATCCCTCGTGGTGCTGCCATCATCTGGCACAATCAGGTAAGACTGATCCCCTCCTTGATGAGGAATGCACGATAAACTATTGATATCAGCACTGACCCCAACATAGACATTTCCAGTTTCAGAAACCATCACGCGATTGATAATCGTATTGGTACACTCTGCGCTCGTGCAACTATCAGCCAGTGCTGTCGGGGCAATAATGCCGGAAGCCAGGAGCAATATTGCGGTGATCATTCGACGAAAGACTGTTTTTAAATCAACCATGATAATACACCCCCGGATTATTGATCGATGTAAACATGATTGACGGAACATTCTGGATAAGTAGCAGGGCTACGCATCCTAATTTCGGTAATGGGTTTGCGCCGCTCATGAGCTGTCATAAAGATTGCCAATAGTTTATCGCGATCTTCCATATCCGGACGCAGCACAATATATTGACCTCCAAAAGCCGTACACCCACTATTCCCTGACAGGGCGCTCTCATCACCAGATGTAGCAATATAGACTTTACCATTGCTGCTGATAAATACCCGATCAATTGTAACATCAGTGCAGGTTCGACCTACCCCCGTACAGGTGCCAGCAAAAGCAGCGCTCATTATGCCAAAACTCATCACCGAAAACAGCCCAGTACAAACAATGATACGGGCAGCTCTTATTGCCGCTTTGTGATGACATGGGTTTTTCTGAAGTTTTGAGATCATGAGCTTACTCCTGTTACCTCGACCGAGGTCATATCCGTTAAAAGATCAATAACGACAAACCACCAATAGGCAGCGTCATCATATTCACAGGCTCTGGCGGCGCTGCAGGTAAATTATCCATATCATCGGTGACCACGCTGGAGCGATTACCCGCAGCGTCGTAAAAATATTTGGAACCTTTTTGATTATTATATTCCACCGTCACCAGGCGACCGAGTTTGTCATAGGTGTATTTGGTTTCTGCTGTACTGGCAGATGCCACCATCATAGCGGATCCACCTATCGCTAGTGCTTTGATGGCACTGCGCATAGGTCTGGGCACAAACTTAGCGTTATTTGGCTTAGCGTTATTTGGGTGTTGATAGTTCATCGGGAAATTCTCCAGACATCATCAAATCGAACTCATAAATCTTACCGGCCTTAGATATCCGGCCCGTACGCTATACCTTCAATCTGAGCGCCGCCATTCACACAAGCGCCTTGCTTGATGGTCACCACACCCTCGATTTCTGCAGCGCCATCAATCGCTTCTTGAACCGAGGCCACAGAGACAGCATCCGTTTTGCTGACATATTTGCTAGACCCGCAATTATTGGCTTCGGATAACTCAATCACTACTGAACCGCCTTCAGTATATGAATTGGTAACCAGGCCAGTAACTAGCGTTGCTGCTTGCGCCAGTGCAGCGCCTGCAATCAATGACCCAACCAATAAGGATCCAGGCAATAGGCAAGCCGCTCTTGTGAGCATAGACAGATGTGTCATGCATTAATCTCCTGATACAGTTTTCAAATTCCCCCCAAGGCACCATATACCGGCCGTGTCACGAGCAATGAACACTCGCGTTAAAGACAAATACATAGCAGTACACTTGGGTACTCTACTAAACCCTAATGAGGCAAAATGAATTACTTAAAATGCCCCACCTATTCGCGCATCATTACTTAATCAGTACAGTGATGCGTTAACCATATTTCAGTCATAAACACTGGGTACTGACAAGGGGTATTGGTTGTTTTTTTGAAATTGTGATCAATCAACAAATGCGCCAACGCAAAAAAATAACGAAAAAACAATCGCTTCTCCATAACGAAAAAAATTACATCATCATCAAAAAATAAACCGAAAAAGAGAATATAGATTTTAACGCATACCCTAAAAAGGGAATTAAAAAACCACAATTGACATTTGTGGTGTTTTTACACTGATCAGTGTTGCACATTTTGGAATAATTTTTGAAATTAGTCAG
>CAZGVP010000141.1:0-7432 GCA_964529135.1 uncultured Caulobacterales bacterium
TCGTATGCGGCAATGTCACGAACCCTGATTTTTAGTATGTAATCGTGAGGCCCGGTGATGGAAAAACATTCCATAATTTCCGGTGTTTTTGTGATCAGTTTTTCAAACGTTTCACGGTTCTTTTTGCTGTGAGAAACGATATTGACGTAGATAAAAGCACAAACACTAAAGCCGGTTTTTCCCGGGTTAAGTAATGTTACGCGACCTTCGATTACCTTGTTATTTTCCAATTCCTTCAGCCGTCGCCACAATGTTGTTTGGGAAAGTGAAACTTTTTCTGCCAGTTGTTCAATTGTCAGGGTCGCATTTTCCTGAATCGCTCGGAGAATGTCATTTTGGGAAGTTTGTTCGATCATGAAATATGCATCCATTATTTTCATTATTATGAAAAATATTTGTCAAATAATGCCTGATATATGGAGAAATTGCAAAGAAAATTCAAAAATACTGGGCTAAACTAGTCAAAATCATGTTCGTAGCTTCAGCACAAGCTGCTACACCGGTGAAGGAACATTAAGATATGGGACCTCCTGATATGGCAATGGCAAAATCATTATCATCGACAGATAATCCGGATTTATCGCCCATTCGCAATACTGAGCAAGGGGCACTTGATACGCAAATAGACTGGCGGCAGGTCGCGCGATATGTGCAGCTTTCACGTCATCTGGATGCATTAGAGGAAACCCGGCTCGTTCCAGAAAAAAAAGTACTCTATCAGTTTTCTGCTCGTGGTCATGATATGGCGCAAGTGCTTCTTGGGCTGCAGCTGAACCATCGCCATGATGCGATATGTGGGTATTATCGCTCTAGGCCCATCTTGTTGTCTCTAGGGGTTAATCTCGTTGATGCGCTGGGGTCGTCTATGGCGCGAGCGGGCGGGTATTCTGATGGTCGCGATATTGGTGTTGTCTTTAACTACCCCAATCCGGACGGGGCTTCGGCCTTGCCGATGTGTGGTGGGGTCGGTGCACAGTATACACCAACAGCCGGATGGGCGCAGGCAATAAAATATCGTTCAGAGACGTTAAAAGATCAAGCTTATGAAGGTGCTATTGGAGTTGTCCTTGGCGGCGAAGCATCTGTAGCGACCAATGGTTTCTGGTCTGCTTTAACGATTGCAACAACGCAAAAACTCCCAATGCTATTTTATGTGGAAGATAATGGGTACGGGATTTCCGTTCCTTCTACGTTTCAAACCCCCGGCGCGGACATAGCTGCAAACCTTGGTAGTTTTAAAAATCTGAAAATCCTTTCCGGAGATGGTACTGAACCGACTGAGGCTGCAAGATTGACAGCTGAAGCCGTTAGCTATGTGAGGAATGGTGAAGGGCCATGCTTGTTACGTCTTACTGTGCCACGGTTGCAGGGGCATTCATTTCAAGACACGCAAACCTATAAATCTGACGAGTTTGTAAAAGCTGAATGGGATCGTGATCCATTACCAAGACTGCAAAATGCACTTGTGCCTGATGTAATGAGTGAAGCTGACTGGAATATCACTGAGCAAAATGCTGCGAAAGAAGTTGAAGCGGCGTGTGCTGATGCTGAGGCCCGCCCGGTTACGGACCCTAATAGTGTGGCGGAGAATGTCTTTTCTGGAAAAAATGCGCAAATTATGGGCGGTGTGCGGGGGGACATTCAACACACTGTAGGCAGTGAGGCACCTCAACCGCAGGGTACACGTATTAATATGGTGACTGCTATGAGGCGCACGCTCGACCATGAATTAGCAACTAACAAAAAGATGGTTGTATTTGGTGAGGATATTGGCCCCAAAGGCGGTGTCCATGCGGTAACGCTCGGCCTTCAGGATAAATATGGTGAGGCGCGGGTGTTTGACACAAGTCTCTCCGAAGAGGGGATTATTGGCCGAGCTGTGGGTATGGCGGTTAATGGCTTGTTGCCGGTACCTGAGATTCAATTTCGTAAATATGCAGACCCAGCGATGGAGCAAATCAATGATTGTGGCACCATGCGTTGGCGCACGAATAATCGATTTGCTGCGCCAATGGTTGTGCGAATGCCGGTTGGCTTTTTCAAATGTGGTGACCCCTGGCACAGTCAAACAAATGAGGTGCAATTTATTCATTCTCCTGGATGGCAGGTTGCAGTGCCGTCGAATGCAGAAGATGCTGTTGGGCTTTTACGGTCAGCGTTGCGAGGCGATGATCCTGTTATGTTTTTGGAACACCGTGCGATGTTAGATGCGGTCTGGGCAAGACGACCTTATCCAGGTGATGAGTATGTTCTCCCCTTTGGGCGAGCAAGGACAACACTGTCTGGTGATGACCTGACTATTGTAACGTGGGGTGCGTTGGTTGAGCGGTGTGAAGCAGCAGCCAAGGAAAGTGATTTCCGGCCTGAGGTTATCGATTTGCGAACATTGATGCCCTGGGACCGGGAATCGGTTTTAAGTTCTGTAAAGAGAACATCGAGATGTTTGATTGTACATGAGGATTTGCGTACCGCTGGGTTCGGGGCGGAGATTGCTGCTGTGGTGGCGGATGAAGCCTTTCTGGATTTGGATGCACCCGTAGCACGCCTTACTATGCCTGATATTCCAAGCCCTCATAATCCTGTATTATTGGATGCCGTGGTGCCGGATGTTGACGGTATTACTGTCAAAATCAACGAACTATGCAGGTTTTAGGGGCGGCTTGAGGAGCTAAGCAATCATGACAGATATAATTGATATTCTTGCCCCTGTGGAACAGGAAGGCACCAAAGCAATTATCAAGGCTTGGTATATTGCTGCCGGGGAAACGATTAATGAAGGCGACCCTTTGGTTGAACTTGAGACTGATAAGGTGGCCGTAGAGGTGCCAGCGCCTGCAAGTGGAACCTTGTCGGAAATTTTAGTTCAGATTGACGGGGAAGCAGAACCCGGCGCGGTACTGGGACGGCTGACATCAGGAAATGTTGCTATCGTGGGCAGCACGGTTGAGGCAACTTCCGCGACAATGTCATTTGATGCAAGCTCAAAGACTGCAAATAAAACCCGTACAAATGGGGTATCGCCCCCCTTGTCAAACGAGATAGTGCGCGAGCATCGTTTATCGCCATCTGTGCGCAGACTAGTACAGGAACATGCTCTTGATCCTCAGCAGATTAATGGGTCGGGGAAGGGTGGTCGTTTGACCCGATTAGATGTATTACAGTTTCTTGATGCAGGTGGTGATGCTAGCTCTGCTGCTGTTACTGCTAAGTCGCCATCAAAAATTGAGTTGTCTGGTGATGTTGTTGAGGCTGATATTGGCCGCGCAACCCGTGTGCCGCATTCTTCTATGCGACGACGTATTGCCGAGCATATGTCTCAGTCTGTGGCAACCGCACCCCATGTAACGGCCATCTTTGAAGCTGATTTTTCCGCTATTATTCGTCATCGTAATATCCATAAAGAAGCGTATGGCAAAAAAGGCGTGAAACTTACTTATACCGCTTATATTATTGCAGCGTGTGTTGAGGCAATGAAAGTGTCCCCTAGCGTAAACAGTCGTTGGTATGACGATCATCTTGATGTTTATGATGATATCAATATTGGTGTTGGTGTTGCGTTAGGAGATAAGGGCTTGATCGTACCTGTTGTCCAAGAAGCGCAAAGCCGCTCGCATTTTGGTATTGCTGAGGAATTACATCGCTTGACCGATGCTGCGCGCGATAGCAAATTGGCACCAAAGGATGTCCGTGGGGGAACTTTTTCAATTTCAAACCATGGTACCTCCGGTTCATTGGTGGCATCGCCTATCATCATTAATCAACCGCAATCAGCAATTCTTGGCGTCGGCAAGCTTGAGAAGCGTGTGGTTGTTCGCGAGGTGGACGGTATTGATGCGATGCAGATCAGGCCAATGGCGTTTGTATCTTTGACGATTGATCATCGGGTTATTGATGGCGCGCAAACTAACGCGTGGCTATCACGATTTGTCGAGGTGCTTGAGGGGTGGGAAGGTTAACTGTCTCTCGTATTGTGAGTAGCGAAAAATTTTGACCAAATTAGACATTAGGTTACTAATACGATCATTCATGACGAAGAGAAGACAAAATAAAAATAGGACTGGTTATTCATTAAAACCAGTTGACAAGAATTGCCTGAGCAAATTCGGACAGAGAAATTCTGATGCGCATAAACGTTTAACGAACGGGAAGGGCTTCATACTTTGATAAACCATGGCTCCTTGAGCAAAATACGCTGCATCAAGCAAAACTGCTCTTGCTTTTTCAAATGGCATGGCTCTTAACTCTTCTATGCTATCAATCAATGTCCTTAATTCGGCTATTTCCTCGGGAGTTTCTGCATATTCTACTCCAAATGCCTCAGCTTCAGCGTGCCAGTTTAAATCCCAAAGATGTTTATCTGTAACAAGTCCATCAAGCCAATGTTCAGTTCCCAAAACTCCATTACGTAAGCCTTCTTGGGGAATTAGATGTTTGATTTTCCAGCAGCAGGCGAGGAAATACCGATGTAATATGGGTGCGAGTGTTGCAAAATATTCAGGATCCTTAAGGTATAGTTTCTTGAGCATCGTTGGGGCACAGGTTGACGTTACCCATTCTTCTCTGTTCATAATTGATACGATGAAGGTCGTGATTTAGAATTTACAGTGAATATATTCGTTTCCTATACTCGCTGATTGCCTCAGTTGCAATCTTTATATCTTCTTGAGATAATAGTGAGCAGTTATAGCGAAAAACCCGGTTGCCGCAGCAATTATCTCTTACTGGTGTTATCAGAAAGAATAGCGTCCAACCCAACTCTATAATCCGGGTATTGTAACTTCGCTCCTAAGCTCTGTTTCATGCGAGTGTTCCGTACCCGTTTATTATCACGATAAAAGCTTCGCCCCATAGGAGAAAGATCGGTCTCTTCCAGCGGGGTGACTGGAGGTGGCTCTACGCCAAGTAATTCACACGCATAAGTAACAACATCTTGCGGTGGTGAGGGTTCATCATCACAGAGATTAAAAATCTGATGAGTGGTATCGCCCTGCTGGTGTTTCGCTAGCGCTTTTTCCAGTGCAAGGGCAATATCATCCACATGCATGCGGTTGAAAACCTGACCGGGTTTGACGATGCGTTTGGCTGTACCAGCACGCACGGTGTCTATGGCCGAACGGCCCGGCCCGTAAATACCTGGCAGGCGAAACACTATGACATTTGCGTTATATACCTTGCTAAATTCCAACCATGCTTTTTCAGCGAGGAGACGGCGCTTGCCACGTTCCGAGGTTGGTTGCGGAGGCGTATCTTCATCGACCCACTGGCCGTTATGGTCACCGTAAACCCCATTGGACGACAAATAACCAACCCAGCGCAGTGTCTTCATGTGAGTAATGTGAGGGGTAATCATCGCCAGTGCTGGGCAAGCCGCTTCCCCTGGCGGTGCCGAGACCAGCAGTGCGTCAGCTTTTGACAGCGCACCCACAAGGTCAGGTTCTTGCCCCCCGCTCAAGACCAGCGGTTCCACACCCTCGTCAACGATACTCTTTTGTTTATCTGGGTCACGGGTGGTGCCGATCACACACCAACCATTACCTGTTAACCGACGGGCAAAGGCTTTTGCAGTATAGCCAAAGCCTGCACAAAGGAGTGTTTTGTGGCTCACTGGCTCTTAATGTGCCTTTTGAGCGTTCGGTATCGTCAACTCATGTTGGCGCTGTTTTTCCAGCTTGTTGCGATATTGAGTTTGCACGATGCTGGCAATCACCATCACGAAGATAACGAAATAGAAACTGGCCTTCGACATCGCTTCTACTTTGAAGCCAAACAGGCTGAGGTGTGCAAGGTGACCGCCTTCTGTAATAAGGAGGATGCCGACAATAAATAAAATGAACAGGCCAATGACTTCGAACATGCGGTTCTTCTTGAGGAACGCTGATACACCGTCCGCGAGCACAATCATCATAATACCACTAATGATAATAGCAGTGGCCATGATTGGAATGACATCGGTAAGCGCAATGGCGGATAGGAGGCTATCGAATGAGAAAATCATGTTCATAATGACAATCATGGTGATCGTTCCAGCCACTGACTTTGGTTCGTGGCCTTCTGTATCCTCAATATGCTCAACTGCCAGTAAGTGCATGATTTCTTTCATGGCAGTGTACATGATAAAGCCACCGCCCAGGATTGAGACGAGGGCATGGAAGTTAAATTCCCCGTTGATAAAACTGCCCCAGTGAATATTGAACAATGGCTCCTTGAGGGAGCTGATCAGACCGACCACCAACATTAGAAGCACTAATCTGAGCACGATAGCCAAGCCAATCCCGAAACGGCGCACCATTTGTTGTTTGCTTTCTTCAACCCGTGAGGATTCGATCGAGATATAGAGCAAATTGTCAAACCCAAGCACGGCTTGTAACAAGATCAACATCAGTAGGGTAAATAGGTTCGGTAGTGTGAGCAGTTCAAGCATGGTCAGGGTGCCTTCCGTGAGGGCGCATAAAATCAATCTAAGAGCACCTAAAAAGCCTTAATTTGCTCGCCCAATCAAGGAAAAATCCCTTTTTTTGGGCTGTGGAGCTGTCTGAATTGTTATGGCAATGGGAATTGTGGCTAATATAGCCGTTGATTTGGAGCTGTGAGTGGGTTTGTGTTCACCAATTGTTTCAGCGGGCGTTCAAGTGCCTGAATAGTTGATTTGCGCTGAAATGATGCTCCAACGAGACCGAACGAAAAGGTATATCACAAATGCGATAAACTGTTCTCCGGGTGCGATGGTTAAGGCAGGCTTCCTCTTTTCGAACCTGTGATGACTGCATACATCATTATCACAAGAGGCAAACTGCCCAGATATGAGAAGGAGAGACAAATGAGAAATACAATGGACAAATTTGCAGCATTCGGTGTTGTTATTGCTGCACTAGCTCCTGCGCTCTACACATTCACACAGATTTCTAGCGGTATAACCTAGGCGGATATCTGATATAGGTTTGATGTTGACGGACACCTATTGGTGTCCGTTTTTGTATTTGTGCATTGTTTTTCAGTGCACCGCTTAAAACCTGATGTATCAAGCCTCAAAGGTTGCTATATTGTCAAATTCTGCAAAGCGTTTACCATTTACGATAAGTCGAATTTTCTAATTGCAAATGCGATAAACCGAATATTCCTTGCGACAGCTGTCCGGGTGCGCCCCTTTTAACATTAACTAAAAAGCCTTACATACTAATCACAAGACAGCGATTGCTGTCAGAGTTAAAAAGGAGAGACTAATGAGAAATGTAATGGATAAATTTGCAGCGTTTGGTGTTGTTGTTGCTGCGCTGGTTCCTGCGCTTTACACATTTACACAAATTTCTAGCGGCATATTGTAAAGTAAAAACTCAGTTTAATGTTGATGTCAACGGACACCATGGGGTGTCCGTTTTTGTATAGAGTATAATATTTATAATCTTTATTTTCTTGGTGGGGAGGTTGTTTAAAA
>CAZGVP010000142.1:0-7409 GCA_964529135.1 uncultured Caulobacterales bacterium
CTTCGGGTACATCTCTGCTGGCAAGACATTGGACGGTAATATCAGCCAGGTCGCAACATTTACAGAAAAACCCAACGCGCAAACAGCCGCCCAGTATCTTCAATCAAGAAGCTACAGCTGGAATGCGGGCATTTTTCTTTTTACGCCAGAGACGATGAGAGCAGAGCTGGAAAAGTTCGCTCCCAAAACACTTAAGCTCGCCTTTGATGCGATGAACAACGCAAAGAAGATTGGTGAGTGTTTACTTCTTGAGGAGAGCTCGTTCCAGAAATGCGAAGCTGTATCCCTCGATTATAGCGTGATGGAGAAAACAGAGTATGCCGCTGTATATAGCCCTCTATCTTGTGGCTGGAGTGATGTGGGCACATGGAGTGCTATCGCTGATATGAAGCCTGATCAAACTTCACAAAATGTCATTTCCTTGAATAATGAAAACTGTTACTTTCAATCAGACGGCCATACACAGATCGCCGCAACGGGACTAAAAGACTTGATTATTATTGCACATGAAGGTGGCGTCTTAGTTGTACCTAAAGAGCGTTGTCAGGATGTATCAAAGCTCGTAGAGCAACTTCATGATGATAAGAAACCAACACAGACTTGATACTTAGCCATCAAAAACCCTGCCCTATTACGGCGCTATTTAAGCCCCCACATAACACCCTGCTCAGGGTACAGCATTTTACAGATGGCCTATCGTCATCAAAGTTGTAGAATGTCATCAATTCAACTATGTAGAGATCGAACCAAGCATGAATGGCACTGGAATGTTTCCACTTCTTAAAAACAATGCCACTTATATTATCGCAGAGATCGGGGTGAACCATAATGGTAATCTTGATACTGCGAAAAGACTGGTCGATGTGGCAAAATCTGCTGGGGCAGATGCAGTAAAGTTCCAAACCTTTAATGCTGCAAAGCTGGCCAGCGTAACTGCAAAAAAAGCCGCCTATCAGCAAACTAACGATCCTAAAGAAGAAACCCAGTATGAAATGCTTAAGCGCCTGGAACTGGCAGAAGAAAGCCTTCTGGAAGCTGCCGAATATACGCGTCGTCAAGGTCTGGAGTTTCTATCTACACCGTTTGATGAAGACAGTGCCACCTTATTGGACCGGCTGAATGTAGGCGCGTTTAAAGTATCTTCGGGTGATTTAACTGCACTTGATTTTCTCGCTTATTTAGCACGCTTCAATAGGCCCATGATTATCTCCACAGGGATGGGAACGTTGATTGAAACCGCAGAAGCCGTTGAGGTAATCAGTGCCAATGGGAACCCCCCTCTTGCTATACTGCACTGTGTTTCACAATATCCAGCCGCTGCCAAAGACGCCAATCTTCGGGCTATGGATACAATGGCCAAGGCATTCAACGTGCCGATCGGCTGGTCCGATCACACATTAGGGGCGGCTGTTGCCATTGCAGCAGTTGCACGTGGCGCAAGGATTATTGAGAAGCATTACACGCTCGATAAAAGCATGCCCGGCCCGGACCATAAAGCCTCTTTAGAGCCTCAAGAGCTCGCAGATTATATTGCAGATATCAGGAAAGTGGACGAGGCACTAGGAGACGGCGTAAAGCGTCCATGCCGTGCAGAAATGGATACTATAGCGGCTGCAAGGCGCTCATTAGTAATGGCACATGCAGTTGAGCGAGGCGTCGTACTCACCATGGCAGATATAAATGTACAACGCCCCGGAACAGGTCTTGCCCCCAAAATGCTCTCGCAGGTTCTCGGCCGGACAACAGCAAAGCCTCTGGAAGCAGGGCAACTCATTACATGGGCTGACCTGGTGTGACAAAGCCTAAATTAGATATTCAGGTTATCACAACTAGCCGCGCCGATTACGGCATCTATGCATCCTTGCTGGAGGCACTTCACAAGGAGCCGTCCTTTAATGTTGGCCTCATTGTCGGCGGCAGTCATTTGTCCGAAGACTTTGGAATGACCGTCGATGCAATCGAGAAAGGTAGCTATCCTATCAGCGCACGTGTCCCCTGCGTTCCCCGAAGCGATACTGATCTTGCAATTGCAACGACGATGGGTGAGGCCCAAATAGGTTTTGCAAAAGCACTTAGCGTAAACCGACCTGATATGATCATCGTGCTTGGTGACCGCTATGAAATGCATAGCGCGGCATTGGCTGCTTTGCCCTTGCGCATTCCGGTGGCTCATATTCATGGGGGGGAAGAAACAGAAGGTGCTTTTGACAATTCTCTACGCCACTCCATGACCAAGCTGTCTCACCTCCACCTGTGCTCAACCGAGCTTGCCCGGCAACGCATTATGGCGATGGGGGAGATTCCAGATCATGTGCATGTCGTTGGCGCGCCGGCCTTGGATACGATTATGAGTCAGTCCCGGTTAAGCAGAGCAGACTGGGGACAACGCCTTGGCATACCCGAGGGTGACTTTATCTTGCTGACCTACCACCCTACAACTTTGTCACCAGATGATACACTTCCTGATTTTGATACGGTTTGGAGAAGCGTTGAAGACTGTGGCAAGATGATGATCATCTCACTTTCTAATGCTGATACGGCAGGGTTAGCATTAAACGCCAAGCTTGAAGAGATTTCTAAAAACCGAGAAGATGTCTACCTGATCAAAAGCATGGGCGCGCTAGCCTATTACTCGGCCATGCACCACGCGGACTTCATGATTGGAAATTCCTCATCGGGTATAATCGAGGCAGCCTCATTTGGCCTTCCCGTCATCAATATTGGTGACCGCCAAAAAGGCCGAGAAATCTCTCCAAACACCCTCCAAGTACCAACGCAGAGCGACCAAATCCGTTCCGCTATACTTAAAGCGCAGACCCCCGCCTTCCGCGCAATTTGCGCCCGTAAGCAGAATGTGTATGGTCAAGGAGATGCTGCTGCAAAGATGATCGAAGCGATACATAGCTTTTTTAAGAGCAATAATAGCGTCCGCAAACCTTTTAACATGAAATAAATTCTATGGCGTCTACTGTTAAAATCGCAATTCTAGGCGCAGGTGGGCACGGCCGAGTTATTGCCCAGTGCATAACAGCGTGCGCCACTCTTGATAATTCAATCCAGCTCGCTGGCTTTATTGACCCATTTCTGGCGCCGGGAACATCAGTTGGCAACAGCACTGTGCTTGGCGGTGATGATGCTATTTCTGAGCTGATTACCCAGCAAAAAATAACGCATTTTATAGTCGGCCTTGGCACGATACGTGGTGGCGTCTCCAAACGGCAAGAACTTTACAACGCAGCCATAGGCGCCAACCTGAAACCAGCTACCATTATCGCTCCGTCGGCAATCGTTTCTCCCGATGTTAATATAGGGCTCGGAACGGCCATAATGCCAGCCGCCGTCGTTAATACGGGCACAGTCATCGGTAGCAATGTCATCATCAATACGCGCGCCAGCATCGATCACGACGCGCAGATCAAGGACGATGTACATATTGCACCCGGTTGCGTTCTATCTGGCGACGTAACTGTTGGTAAAGGTAGCCTCGTTGGCGTAGGGGCAACGATCATTCAGGGAGTTACAATTGGGCAGAATACAACCATTGGGGCAGGCAGCGTGGTCACAAAGGACATAGGCGATAATCTAACCGCTGTTGGTGTACCTCACCGTGTTATATCTCGCGACTAATGCACGCGGGCATTTCACGACGCCAGTCCATAAATATCGTCTAATAACTGCACCGTCTTCAATGCATCCTGAGCTTTCACAGCCGTATTAGGCTGGCCTCTGATCGCATGGCAAACTTGTGCGGCTTGATGCAAAAGACCAGGCTTCTGGAAACTATCATTTGCGCCAAGATCGATATCGTTGCGTTTCCGTTCGCCTGCATTTTGAAACTGTACCGCCTCCAAGGGGCGCATTTCCCAACGCTTCGAGGCTGTAACTACCGTGCAGCTCCATGGTCCTGGTCCATTCCAAATGGCCTCATAGAGTGCAGTATCCCCGCTAGAAAAGGTAATGTGTGCAATGACAGTTTCCGGTTGATCTGGCGTCCAAGGTTCAAGGACTTTCACTTTCGTCACCTCACCTCGCCCAAAGGTGCAAGCGTAATCAACCAAATGCACAGAATTCGCATACATCCAATTTTCGACAACGGCTTCGATATGCCCAATGGCGCGGGCTGTCGCAAGGCTTTGTTGATCTTGAATATGAATAAACCGGCGTTCATGCCGTGTATTAAGATCTGCCAAAGCGGCGCGCGTAGACGCCATAGCGCGGCGATTAAGACCAACAAAAACAAATTGCGAACGGGAAGATGCCATATGCGCAAGTTGATGGGCTTCGAGGGAATTCATACCTAAAGGTTTTTCCATCAGAACAGCACAATCGTGTACAAAAACCTCTCTGGCAATTGGCAAAATAGCTGGCTCATAAACCGCCATGACTACCAAATTAGCCTGCGTATCTGAGATTAAAGAAGATATATCGTCTGCAACATACGGTATTCCATAAGTTTTCGCCAATTGTTCAGCCTTAGATGACGTGCGGTTTGTAATACCAACAATCTCCACATCATTCTGCGCCTGAAAGGCCCGAATATGCGCTTCTATCATATTACCAGCGCCAACCATAGCGACTCTAATGCGTGTCATTTTCCAGTCGAATCCTGAACGTGTTGGCCTTCTTCACTACTACTTTCAATGGCCTTCAGGCGCTTTGACAGATTATCAAACTGCGCGGCCTGTTGCCTTGAAAGACGGCCTTCTATTTCATGAAACATACGATTCATACGCAAGCGAAGAAAAAATACTGTCCCGGCAATTGCACAGATACACGCTAGGTTCAGCCCGATCAAAACTGTATTTATGTTAAGAATAGCCAAAGCAATCATGCTCCCTGATAACACTACACTTATAAAGAATACACCCAAAAGCATCGGAAAATGCTGCACCTTATCAACGAGCTTTATCCCCCAATAGAATAGGCCTTTTAGGACATTAGATCGGCGTTTTTCATCTATCCTGGCTTGCTGCCTTAAAGTTATCTCTCCACCTTGGAAGTCACAAAGCACAATGTTTGCGCGTGTCAGATTATCCAGCATCCTTTGCAAAACGGCAAAATGCTCTGTCCGGTAGTTAGCCTTGGGGAGAACTGCGCCAGGTTCATAAGTTAAAACGTCCGCAACCTGTCTGGCATACTTGCCGGAATCAGCTTGACGCCAATGTACAGAATTGGCGCTTTCCTTTCCGTCCTGAAATGTGATGCCTGCAAAGCGGACGCGCCTTGATAAGCTGCTAGCAAGCGGTAGCGCTAAAGTTGTCAAAATATTACCTGTCGGATACACCGCCCATCGATCATGCAATTGATTAACGTGCAGCGCACCCTGTGAACCGGGCTGAAGAGTTGGCAACGTCAGGATACGTGATAGCAATGGTGCAGCCCAATGCGTTTTAATAATACCCGCTACACTGGCCGGCACTACCAACAGGCATCCAGAGCTTTCCATGATTGCCTCGACCCGCGCCTTAAATGCCAATCCGGGCTCTAGGGAGCTAAACTGCGACGCACCATCTGCCGCAACAATGATATCTGGGGGAAATATATTCGTAAGCTGCTCATTCATGATGGCAGTGCCCATATAAATGCATAGAGGATTTCCCAAGAGTTCTTTGCTTGTCGCCAACAGCTCAGATTGGCTGGGGGCCGTCCCAATCAGCAGGATGTCGCGCGCCGTATCAAGACAAGCATCCCTTAATTTTAGAAACGCAGGCGGCGCCATCAGATCGTCATCACCTTCCCCAAGAACCGAACTTACCCAAGCATTGAGTGTATCTGTTGCCGCAAATGACGTATAGGGATCACAAATGATGGCCTTACGACGCAGCCAGGATGGCGCGCCCCAAAACGCATCGCTCTTCCATACGAGAACTTTGTCAGCGCTTTTTAGCTCAACCAGCGCATTCTCTGTATCCAAAACCACGCAATAGTCTGGCCACAGTCCACTTTGTTCTATATCCTGATCCAGTATCACCTGTATCTTGGCGCCCCCTTCCAAGGGCGCTAGCGCCCAACGCGCATACCGTTGGCAGAGCGCGGCATCAGCTTGTGTCTCTATACATGGAAAGAAACATACATTTATACTATTAGATCCAGCATCGTCACTTGAGGTTGACGCCTCCATGCAATCTTTCGTCATAATATCCACACATTTAGAAGGTTAACCGACAGTGAGGCCAGAAACCTACCACCCGCCCAGTTAAACAACCAAATTAAAACTGTATGGCAACTTCACTAGTTACAGCATGCGCATTAACTTGGGATATGATGACTATCCAGTAAATGCTCTAGAACCTGCAAGGATTTCTGGTTCGCCATTTGCGGGTTCTGTTCTAAATACAAGCTCGTTGTCTCCTGCGAGTTCACAGCATTTTTTTCAATAAATAAAACAAGTTCAGAGACAGATGTTATATCTGTAGCCAGCCCCATATCTGACAAGGTTGGTTTAGGGCGCAACACAGCCCCAGAGACCGGGAGCGCCCCGACCGGCTTGCCAAGCAACGCTGCGGTCAATGCGACATTGCTATAATGTGTTAGCAACACATCAGAAATTGAGATGATTTCATGGAAAGGAGCATGCTGCACAACAGCCCAGCGTTGGTGAGAAGCCTTTCCTACCTTCTCAGATAAAACCCGCTCACATAAGCTCAAAACATCATCTGATTGCGACGGATGCAACTTTACAAGCAGCTGGAAGTTTTCCATGGTTTTGACAGCCTTCGCACACCAACTTAGAGCGTTAAGCATGTTCTCAGCCGATAGCGGTTGCAACGCGTAAGTGACAACAGGTTGTTTTGGAGCATCGAAATAAGACGTATACACATCATCAATATCGCACGCTTTAGCCAATTCTACTTCGGCATCTAAATTGATAGCGCCCATTAGGTGAACATCACTTGGCTTATAATTATATTTTTCACAAAAATGCGCTCGCGCATGACTATCGATTACAGCAAGCTTATCAGCTATAGGGCTTTTGTATCTAGGCATATCAGATACAAATAATACTTGTACATCCGTTACCGGAATACTCAGGCATTTTAAAGCCCGCGCCAAAACGCGCACCGTAGGATCACGACCAGGAAGCAATATTGCCTGAGCTGTCGCGACTCCTTTTTGGGTTTTCAAAAATGTTGTAAAAACTTGAAACAATCTTCCATGCGCAAGCAATGTGGCGAAGTTATTTTCAACCACGCCCTGCAAGCGATTTTTTAGTGCGCCTGTTGACAACGGGCTCACATCACCCAAGCGAAGAAAAGCTTGATCGACAAAACTCTCAATACAAAACTCATGCGCAGCCTCCTTGCCAGAGAAGGACCAAGACCGAAGAGCCGTATACAGACTGTACTCATCTCCTCTAAAGACAATATCCGACCCGGCTTTCGGGGCACCGCTATTTAATATCTTCAAAT
>CAZGVP010000143.1:0-7387 GCA_964529135.1 uncultured Caulobacterales bacterium
AGCGGCCAGTCAAACCCGCCGACCCAATCCGCCCTGTCTTGTGTCTTAGAGCGCGCTGCTTTGAATAGTGCCTGGTCTGCGCGAATTTTTATCAGCTGTTTCTCTGTAAAGCCGGAGACTTTTGATTGATCGAGACCATCAATGCGTTGCTCAGGGAAATCTTTATCTGCTAATTCAATTGTATGTCGTTTGATGGTACCATCTGGTAGGGTTACTGTCAGGAGTGCGGTTAGCGAACTGTCACGGCCAAAGCCAAGAACAAACCGTCCAGCATCATCAACCATAATATTGCTGCCATCAAGGCGGACTGTTGAACCAGGTTCAGATTGGCCAAATAATAAACCGCCTTGTGAGTGTGTACCGCTCAAGGTGAAACCATCGGGTTCGCCCGCAAAAACTTTCTGGCGTTCTTCTGCCATGCTCATGGCCTCAGCAAAGTTTGCCTGGCGCGCTAAGCTTTCCTGTTCATCAATAACAGGATCAATAAGTATTTTATTAGCTGTAGTTACATGTGAGGGTTCTGGCAGGTTGAGGGGTTCTGGCGTCGCCGAAGTCAGGTCTTTTGTGGCGGTAATATTTGCAATTTCCTCATTAATCGCTTCTGCAAATGGCTTATCAGGTGCAGCGCATCCGATAACACTGGCTGCACCTATCAAAGCGCAAAGGGTCGATTTAGTCATTTTGATTCTCATTGCCTTATGCCTTATTTCCAATCAGGCCAAAGCCCTTCGAGGCTGCCGCTGCGTCCGCATATGCTTCTTGTCGATCCACATTCCAGTATCGCAGTGACCCTAACGGGATTTTCACACCTGTAATGGCGCAAGCAATATAGCTCCCTGGCACGATGATATCAAAATCAGCGTCACTAAATTGTATGCGTGCTTCGCCGCCTGACCCGTCTTGCAAATTCATAACTGTCTCTCTCGCCTGAAGCTTAAAGGTTTCAATCAGATCCCAGGGTTTTTTGAGCCCAATACCTATATTGTGGTCATTATACCGTGTTGCACAAAAAAGCGAAAGCCGTTCATTGGGGTAATCGCGTGATGGTTGTCAGTTGGCGCTGGTGCGTCTATGCATGCATCCTTGTGATGGTGCCCCCTTAGCTGGGGGAGAATAGGGAAGACGGTGTAAATCCGTCGCTGTGCCCGCAACTGTAAGCAGGAAAGGCGAATCCGATAAAAGCCACTGGAAGACACATTCCGGGAAGGCAAGGAGTTTCGCACGTTAATCCTCGCAAAGTCAGGAGACCTGCCATCATGTCGTCCATTTCCAGGCCGGGACCTGCCCTGGAAATCAGCATCATACCGCTATAACCGGGATGGTTCGCTGGCGTGGCGATTTGTTGAAACTGATCGTCATGGAGATATTGCAGTGATGAAAAAACTAGAACTTTTAATAAGCATTGGCTTGCTGGGTTTGTGCTTGTCTATTGGTGTATGGCCAAACATTGCCGTTGCGCAGGATGAGACAGATGAGGTTGAAGGAGACTCTGACGACATAATCTGGATCGACACTGTGGATAGTAACAGCTTACAAAGTAACATTGTGGTGACGGCAACACGGACCAAAACACTGCGCAGCGAAGTTGGTTCTGCTGTTAGTATTATTGGTGCCGCTGAGATTGAAACGCGTCAATTTCAGGTGGTGGCCGATGCGCTTGCGCTTGCCCCGGGTGTGTCGCTTGCCCGCAACAGTGCCTTCGGCGGAGTCTCGTCGGTTAGTTTGCGTGGTTCATCAAGCCGCCAGACGTTGGTGTTAATTGATGGCATTGTTGTCAATGACCCTTCTTCACCCGGTGGGAGCTTTAATTTTGCCAATCTCGATGTTGCTGACATTGAGCGGATTGAGGTTTTGCGAGGGCCGCAATCTATCTTATATGGATCGGAAGCGATTGGGGGTGTTATTTCTATTCGAACACGCCGTGCAGAAAAATATCCCTTTACGGATAATGAAGTCAATTTTAAGGGTTTTGTAGAGGGAGGGTCTTTCGGTACGTTAAGAGCGGGTGCTGGTGTTTCTGGCGTTGTTGATGAATTCGATTACCGCGTATCTGTTTTTGGCACACGTACTAATGGGATATCTCGGGCTGATTTTGATGACGGGAATACAGAACGCGATGGCTTTGAATCCATAGCAGCTTCCCTTAATGCCGGTTATAATTTTACCGATGATATTCGGGTGGAAACTTTCCTGAGATACGGAACAAGTGCGACAGAATTTGATGGTTTTCCGCCGCCCAATTTTACTTTGGCGGACAGTGAGGACGATGACAGCGTCGAGGAAGTAACACTTGGCGGGCGTCTTCTGGCGGACTTTATTGATGCACGGTTCACCAATGCATTGACGGTTGGATATAGTCGAATTGAACGAACAAATTTTTCTGATGATAGTGTGACTTTTGATGGTGAGGGCGCCCGGCTTTCCTTCGAATATCTGGGGCGGTTTGCAATAACGGATCAGTTGGCGATTACTGGCGGCGCTGAAACCGAGCGCACAAGCGTCGATACTGGAGCTGTTATTGATGATGTTCGTGTTAACAGCGTTTTCGGGCTTGTGGAATGGACGCCTTTTGGTGCCTATGACGATAGTGGGCTGTTTAATGACGGCCCGACCATAACCGGCGGCGTACGTCTTGATGATCATGAGACATTTGGGAGTGTGACAACCGCACGCTTTACTGGTGCATGGAACTTTGAAGATATTGGCTTAACCCTTAGAGGATCGTGGGGTGAAGGTTTTTCTGCACCGTCGCTATTTCAATTAAATTTTGTATTCGGAACAGGTGAACCTAATCGTGACCTTCGACCCGAACAAACACGTGGGTGGGATATTGGGGTTGAAAAACACCTGTTTGATACGAATGCGCGGCTTGCTGTTACCTATTTTAATCAAAATACGGATAATCTAATCGACTTTAATTTTGCAACGGGTGCTTTCTTTAATGTTAATGAGGCGCGCCAACGCGGAATTGAAACTGAATTTAATACTGAGCTAACGAATAAGTTAAGTTTAACTGCAACCTATACTTATCTCGACTCGATTGATGTTGCGACAGGGCTTCAAGCGTTGCGACAGCCAAAGCATAGAGTGTTCACTAATATTGATTGGGAAGTTGCGGATGGTTTTTATCTTTCCACGGGTATTGCCTGGAATGGTGAAGAGCGCGACACTAATTTTATTAATGATGTATTCATCGATGATTTTGTTCGTGTTGATTTGCGAGCACGGTATCAATTCTCACAAAAATTGGAATTATTTGGCAGAATTGAGAATGTAACTGATACAGATTATCAAGATGTTCTTGGCTTTGGTGAAGCGGGTATTTCAGTGTTTGGTGGCCTCAGGGTTCAGCTTTGATTGCTCATATATATCATAAATATTTAACCCAAATGGTAATTGCAGTGATGGCGACGATGAGCGCTATCACTGCTAGTGCTGACGATAACCAACTAGGTGAGCCAACTATCATGTCTCTTGATTTTTGTGCTGATCAGTATGTGCTGAGTTTGGCTGCGCCGGCTCAAATTAAAATTTTGTCTCCGGATGCACAAGGTGAATATTCCTATTTGTCAGAGCAAGCTAGAGGCTACCCCTCACGCCGACCATTAATGGAAATTATTCTTAAGGAAAAACCTGAGATTGTCGTGCGCCAATGGGGCGGTGGTGCCGGTTTATTGCAGATGCTAGAGGCGCATACAATAAAAACGGTTCAACTGGATTATGTCAGTGATTTTGATGGTATTGTTCGTAACATCAAAAAAATTGCCAATACCTTGGGGCAAAGTGATGCTGCAAGCGAGAACACTCAAAATTTACAAAACCGGCGAGAGAAATTGAAACTTCAATCGGAGAATTACAAATCTATTCGGGCTTTATATGTTACCCCTGGAGGGGTCACTGCCGCAAAAGGAACGATGATGAATACGATCATGAAAGAGGCAGGCCTTATCAATGTTGCGACTCTGAATGGTAATGTTGGTTGGTCTGCACTTCCCGCTGAAGTGTTGGTGCAAGACCCTCCTGATCTGCTCATAACTGGTTTTTTTGATAGTGGTTTAGAGCAATCAGCAAACTGGTCTGCAGCGAAGCATCCTGTATTTCGGAAATTATTTCGTGATGTTGCGACCATCGCAATGCCGTTGAACATGGTTAGTTGCGCAGGACCAAATACGATTAAAGCGGCTGAATATTTACAAGAGCATTTACGAGAAAAATTTCTTCCAAATGGTGGCTCATGAAACTCTCTGTTGGATTGTTTTTATTCAGTTTGGTAATTGTCATGCTCTCGTGTTTGTTTGGCGCGGTGCATTTATCGTTGCGCAATATTGTTGCTGCTTTTTGGGGCGGCGGTGATTCGGCAACAATGACTATCTTGTGGGAAATTCGATTACCGCGCTCGCTCGCAGCCTGGTTCGCAGGTGCTGCGCTGGGTATGAGTGGTGCTGCCTTGCAAGGTCTTTTACGTAATCCGTTGGCTGATCCTGGGGTACTTGGGGTTTCGTCAAGTGCGGCATTGGGTGCCGTTATTGTTTTGTACTTTAATGCTGCGGTTTTTGGGTATTGGGTAGTACCAGTTGCTGCTATCATATCGGCACTTGGTGCGACCATGATTCTTTATATGTTAGGTGCGGGCCGAGTGAGCACGACGCGGTTAATTTTAATTGGTGTAGGTCTGTCATCTTTTACTGGGGCTATGATTACCTTGGTGATGAACCTGGCACCTAATCCGTTTGCTCTTTCCGATTTGATTAATTGGTTATTCGGTACTGTTGCCAACAGAAACCTATACGATTTTATGGTTGTGCTACCATTTTTAGTGGTAGGGACTGGAGTATTATTGATTGGGCAACACAACCTTTCTGCACTGACATTAGGAGAAGAGACAGCATACAGCCTTGGTGTTGACCTACAACAGACACGGTTACTGATGATCACAGGGTCAGCATTGCTGACAGGCGCTAGTGTCGCGCTTGCCGGAGCAATCGGGTTTGTTGGAATTGTTGCTCCTCACCTTGTGCGACCTCTGGTTGGTCATAATCCCGGTAGAACAATTGTACCAGCTGGTTTTTTGGCTGGAATAATTCTTGTGGTTGCTGATGTAATCATTCGTTTGCTACCTTTTAACCAAGAGCTGAAACTTGGTGTGGTTGCTGCGTTGGTGGGCGCTCCGGCATTTGTCTGGATAGCGGCGCAACCACGAAAGCTTACATCATGAGTGAAATGATGAAGGTGGAAAATTTATCTGTTTATCGCGATGGAAAACCAATTCTTCATGATATTAATTTTTCACTGGAGAAAAATAAATTCATCGGCATCATTGGCCCAAATGGTGCAGGTAAATCGACGCTTCTTGGTGCGATGGCTGCCTTTTTACCTGCACAACAAGGGGCTATTTTTGTAGAGGACCAGTCTCTGGAGAAAATGAACCGAGTAAATCGTGCCCGACTTATTAGTTATCTACCACAGGCGCGACCTGTGCATTGGGTAATGACGGTTGAAGATATTGTTATGCTCGGGCGTTATGCATGGGGTGAGGTTCGGCAGAGTAGCGTTGAAAAGAACGCGGTTGATCAGAAAGCAGTGGATATAGCTTTAATAAAAACGCATACTGATCACTTGAGAAGTCGTCAAATTGATAGTCTTTCAGGTGGTGAGCGGGCGCGGGTTCATTTGGCGCGCGCATTAGCTGGATCAACGCCTGTGCTTTTGGCAGACGAACCCACTAGCGCACTTGATCCTGGTCATCAATTCAGTATGATGATAATGTTGCAAAATCACGCATATGATAATCGCCTGGTTGTTGCTGCTGTCCACGATCTGGATCTTGCCGCGCGCTATTGTGATGTGTTATTGGTGCTGGATCAGGGGCAATTGGTTGCGCAGGGCGTACCGGAAAAAATTCTGACACCAGATTTATTGCACCAGATATTTCAGATCGATGGTCAATTTACTGGTTCATCAGAAGAGCGGGCATTGATGTTACGGCCTCTGCAGCCTGTTTAGGAAAGTGGTTTTTCATAGATCCGGTATGTCTTGTCGATAACCGCGCCAATATCCTCCAGCATGGTAATCATTGCTTTGTTGCTTTCCAGAATCCAGGAAAGCTCCGCGTGGGTGATTCCGTTTTCGATACTGGAATTATTGACCATCTCGATAATTTTGTACGCAAAGCCAGCGCCTAATGGTTTGCCCTGAAATCGTTGGCTTATACCCATCAATGGCATGCGTGCTGTGCTCACTTTTTTTATTTTTAATCGCCACAGAAATTTTGCCCAATTTAAAGGAAGTAGCTTGCCATTCATATCGTGAATGATTTCATTGATGTTCGGAAGGACTATCCCAAATGCTGAAGGTTCCCCATCCACTAGACACATAACTGTGTTGTGTTTTTCAAGTATGGGACGCAGGTCCGAAGCCATATGCTTTGCTTCTGCTTCACTAAGAGGAACGAATCCCCAGTTATTCGCCCATGCATCATTGAATATTGTGACAGCGGTTATTATTTCTTGCTCGAAATTCTTAAAGTCAAAATTGCGGATCTCAACGCGGTCTTTAGCGAGTAATTTGGCGACAAATTTTTTACGTCTTTCTGGCATAAATTCATACCGTGCTGGATACCACAGGGCATACATATCTGTCGCTTTTTCAAAACCCATTGTTGTCATGTATTCCTGGTAATAGGGTTTTCCGTGGGGCATCATGACAGCTGGAGAGCGATCATACCCATCAATTAAAAGCCCACATTCTTCGTTTACTGAGAAATTATATGGGCCTGAAATTTTTTCCATGCTCCGTTCTTTTAACCAGTTCTTGGCCGTGGAAAAAAGAAGGTTAATAACATCTGGATTGTTTTCGGATTCAAAATATCCAAAATGGCCGGTTTTATCACCATATTGTTTGATGTATTGTTGATTGATGATAGCGCCTATGCGCCCAACTATGCGTTGGTTTTCCTTGACGAACCAGAGCTGATGTTCATTCTCTTTTAAAAGAGGGTTGGCCTTGGGGTCCAATCTGGCAAGGATCTCAAAATCCAGCGGTTGGACAAAAGTCTTATCATCCTTATAGAGATCAATTGTCATACGAACAAAATTCCGTCGCTCATCAAGATCCGTAACAGGGTGAAGCGTTAGTTTTTTTGGTTTCGTCGATTGATCAATATCGGCCATCAGATGTCATCTCATTTCGGGTTACCGGCCCCTAAATGGATATGCCGTCTGTTGCTGTGATGCAACTAGCGCTTACGCAAGCGAAGGGTAATTGACGCACCATCAGGGGGAACTGAGAAAAGCGTTTTCTCAATAGGGGGCGCGCGGAACCTGATTTTTGGGTCGCGTGATAAGCCCCATGGTTCCGCGGGAATACCAAAAGCCCCTTTGTCTAACTT
>CAZGVP010000144.1:0-7373 GCA_964529135.1 uncultured Caulobacterales bacterium
CTCAAGTGAACTTGATATTAAGTGGCCAGTTGGTCCCGATCAAGCACACTTATCAGACAAAGATTTACTAGCTCCAAAATTCTCCGATTTTGAAACTCCATTCTAAATCGCTTATTGCCTCTCTTCATGTTGCAAATCACACAACATATTTTTATCGACGATGCCGACCTCGAAGAAACATTTATCAAGGCCTCTGGCCCTGGTGGGCAAAATGTCAATAAAGTCTCAAGTGCCGTCCAATTACGGTTTAATCTTGCGGCAAACACATCGTTACGCGACGATGTGAAAGCAAGGGCGCGTCAATTGGCTGGCTCAAGACTTACCAAAGGCGATATTATCGTTATTCAGGCTAATAGTCACAGAACCCAAAAAGCCAATCGTCTCGATGCACGCCAACGATTAGCGCAGCTCTTGCGCGCAGCTGTCCCCTCACCAACTCTCCGGCGCAAAACCAAACCTTCTAAATCTTCCATCAAAAAACGTTTACTTGTTAAAAAAAAACGCGGTCTTTTAAAAACAACCCGCCAACAGGTAAACTTTGAAAAAGATTAACTGCTCAACTCCTGAATGATAGTAAGAGGTAAATTACCTACAATGTAGAACTCTTCCAATCCTCCACCGTAGGTAGGGGTTGTTGATGGAATAATAAAAAAGACCCGGCTGATTTCTCAGTCGGATCTTTTTTTCATGACCTTAACAAAAGAAAGTCCATTAAAACGCGTCTGCAGGCATCGCCATCATTGTTTCCGAGCCACTCTTTATTTTAGCCAAGTGAGCACCTGTATCAGGCAGCATACGCTCCATAAAATACTTACCCGTTAGTAGTTTATTTTCATAAAAACCTGTTTCATCACCATCGCGACTATCAATCGAAATACTTGCCATTTGAGCCCAGCTAAAAGCAAGAGCCGTCAAAGCAAAAAGGTGAAGGTAATCCATTGAACCAGCACCAGCCTGATCAAAATTTTGCATGGCGTTAGCACCCATCCATTGGGTAGCCTCCATCAGCTTGGCCTTCGAATCAGCAAGCCCCTCAACAAATAGCTTCAATTCTTCCTTATCGCCATGGTCAGCAATAAAATCATCAATTTCCTTAAAATAGGCTTGCCATGCACGCCCTCCATCCTTCATCAGCTTACGGCCCACAAGATCAAGCGCTTGAATACCATTCGCCCCCTCATAGATCATCGCAATACGGGCATCACGGACAAATTGCTCCATGCCCCATTCTTTAATGTACCCATGCCCCCCAAGAACCTGCTGGGCATTAGTCGCGTGATCATAACCCTTTTCTGTAAGGTAGGCTTTTAGAATTGGCGTCATCAACCCGAGATAATCGTCAGAACGCTGGCGTTCATCCTCATCTTGAGATTTGTTATGTAAATCTGCGTAAAGAGCAGCAGAATACATCCAATGGCGCGCACCTTCATTAAACGCCCGATGGTCCATCAACATTCGGCGTACATCTGGATGTACGATGATTGGATCGGCCGCCTTTTCTGGTTCCTTAACACCTGTCAGAGAACGGCCCTGCAACCTATCACGAGCGTAATCAGCCCCATTTTGGTAAGCTACTTCAGAGATCGCCATCCCTTGCAGCGCCACCCCAAGCCTTGCCTCATTCATCATCGTAAACATGGCCTTGAGGCCTTTATTTTCCTGGCCAAGCAAATAACCAGTGGCATCATCATAGTTCATCACGCAAGTAGAATTAGCATGTATGCCCATTTTCTCTTCAATAGCGCCACAACTCACACCATTTGGCTCACCAAGAGAACCGTCAGCATTCACATTTACTTTTGGTACGATGAACAAGGATATTCCTTTGACACCGTCGGGCGCACCATCAATGCGCGCAATTACCAGATGCACGATATTATCAGTCAAATCATGCTCACCAGCCGAGATAAATATTTTCTGTCCTGAAATTTTATAGCTGCCATCACTTTGAGGAACGGCTTTGGCTCGCAGTAAACCAAGATCTGTGCCGCAATGAGGTTCGGTTAAGTTCATGGTTCCGCCCCACTCCCCCGTGACCATTTTAGGCAGATAGAGATCTTTTTGTTCGTCAGTACCATGTGCAAGAATAGTCTGCGCTGCTCCCATCGCCAAACCAGGGTACATCCCGAAGGCCATGTTCGATCCTGATACCATTTCGTTGATAACGACAGAGAGCAGGTAAGGCAGGCCCTGTCCCCCATACTGAGGATCAAAAGAAAGCCCCTGCCACCCGCCTTCGCTAAACTGCTTATAAGCCTCTTTTAAACCGTCAGGGGTTGTAACCGTGCCATCATCGTGACGGGTGCACCCTTGCGCATCGCCACTTTGGTTGATCGGGTGAAGCACGTTTGAAGCAAGCTTGGATCCTTCTTCGAGGATGGCCTCCACCAGATCTGGTGTCGCATCAGCAAATCCTGGCAAATTGGAGTATTTGGAAATATCAAGCGCTTCATTCAACACAAAATGAATGTCTCGCAGTGGTGCATTATAGCTAGTCATGACGGAATACCTTCCTGGTTACTCTTTGCATTTGGCGTATGTGGCCGCGTCAGGCTCGCGTTACACCAATCTAAATTTGATACTTTCACGCTCAATATAAAAGCGACAGTGAATACTACAAAGCACGGACTACAGTCATACATGACGATTGGTGCGTTATGTCGCGGAAAATTAACGGCTTCATGTTGCAAATAACTTAATCAAACAAATCTTTACGATTTGTTAACCAATTGCATGGCGCGTAATAGATTGTGGAAAACGATACTGCCTGTTGAATTTTTTGGAAAATTTGGGCTTTGCCAATAGCACGAAGCAGCTTAACCATTCTCAATCTTCATTAGAATTAATCCGCAGTTGCATTGTTTAGTAGTGACCGGATATGCGTCAAAATCGAACATTTG
This sequence comes from uncultured Caulobacterales bacterium, assembly GCA_964529135.1. Classification (GTDB taxonomy): domain Bacteria; phylum Pseudomonadota; class Alphaproteobacteria; order Caulobacterales; family Parvularculaceae; genus CALLPQ01. The sequence goes on from CAZGVP010000144.1 coordinate 2,901, forward strand.
TTCAGGAAAACCCAGTGGCCACTATGAAATCCAACGCACCATGGAGTGTAAAGGGTATTGCCCGCGACACACGAGAAACTGCCAAAGAAGCCGCCCGTAAGGAAGGTATGACCGTCGGGGAATGGTTGAATCATATGATTCACCAGGCTGGTCACGGTGAGTTCACCTCTCAGGGCGATGTCTCGGGTATGCAATTGCGTGATTTGGCCACTGCAATCGAACATCTCAATATCAAATTGGGCCGCCAAGACGAAAAATCAGTTGAAAATCTAAATACTATCAACCACAGCCTTACTGGAATTATTGAAAGAATTCAAAAGGTTGAGCGTATTGGCGGTAATGAAGCCGGTGCAACATTGCCCATTGATCTTGAAGATCGGCTGACAAAACTAGAGCAGAAAACAAACGACACCAACCGCATCAACGCACTGCGTGCACTTGAAAAAGCTGTCGGACAGGTGGCCGCACAATTCGACCAGTCCCAGCGAGCATCGAACGCACGACTTGAAACTACCGAGCAAAGCTTACACACACTAACCGATCGGTTAGACCAGATTGACGCTGGCATTACCAATCTAGCCTCTCAAGGCAGTCACAACATTGATGTAGCAAGCCCCATCGGTCAATCGCTGAGCGATATTACCAACCGCCTTACAACACTAGAAACTAACCCTGGCGATGACGATGCACTTACCGACCCCCATTTTGCTGAACGCACAGGAAAACGGTTGCGTGTACTTGGCGACGAAATCAAACGCAGCGGCGATCAAGTGCGCTCCCTTGAAGCACTGATTGGCAAATTGGCGGATCAAATCGATGCTGCGGAACAGCGCAGTTCGGATGGCCTGCAAAAAGTTACAGAAACCATGAACGCCCTGCAGGCCAAATTATCTGCTGGACAAAGCCCCGCTGATGGGAAAATCGATACAAACCTTATTAAATCTGAGGTAGCCGCCGCAGTGGCCGAAGCTACGAGAAAAGCTGAAGAAAAATTCAATGCTCGGCAAGAGGCTTACCTATCAACGCGCGATAATGAACATTCATCACACAGTGGAAAAACCAGTACAGAAATAGATGCCAATGATACCGAAACTATGCACGGTGCGATTGACAATGAATTACCTGGCGAACCGTCACAAGCACTCACTGAGCCTGATGAAGACTGGATACAGCCCGCCAGCACAAATCATCCATCTGGAACCCCCACAGGATCCCTTTACGACGAGGATGACGAAGAAGAAATTTCAGTTGAAGGTGATTTTGACAGTGCCTTTAACGATATTGATTTTGATGCAGATGCCACAGATGATCTGGATGACGATGACCTACAAGCGCCAGTTGAAAATAATGACCTCGACCTTGATCTAGATGCAGAACAAAACGAAGCTAAACTCATTGCGGCAGAAATTAATGACTTATTGGGGGGTGAACCGCTCACCTCTAATGAGACCACCGCCACGCATGCCACCTCTGAACCTGAAAATTCTATTGAAGAAGATGATCCCTTCGCGGCACCAAATGAAACCATCGCCCCTCCAAGACACGCCACCTCACCATCAGAAGCTGATGGTGATAGCGATTTAGACTTTGGTGAATTTAATAGTACCTCCCCTGCAAAAGCGAAGGCACAAGCTGAAGGAACCACACACGATAGTGAAGTGACAAAGAAAGAAGCCACGTCATCAGCAGGCAAACTACCTCGCACTCCTGAGGGACGAATTGATATTGCCCGCCTTACGCCAACACAAAAAGCAGTTCTCGCAGCCCGTGCTCGTAAAAAACGTGAAGCCCAAAACGCTCAACAAGGGCAACCGGAAACAAAATCACGGCACTCAGCAAGAAAATCTGCGGCAGCCTACCAACCTTACGATGACCGCAATCGTAATGACATTGATCGCCCATCTATAACGCAACGCATGCGCGGGTTATTACCTGCCGGCCGCAAGGTGGGTACTGATGAAGGCACTCAATCCGCTGTGCCGTTAAAAAAAAAGGGTAAAGTAAGCACTGGTAAAACCTCGGCAAAAGACATCAGGAACAGACAGCGTAATACTGTTGAAGAGACTGGTAACGCCCTATTTATTAGAGATAGTCGCCCCACTCTGCCACTCATGCTGATCGGAGCATTTTTAACAATCTGCCTGATTATGTTCTTGATACGCCCTCTATTCACAAGCAAGTCACCACCTGCGTTAGAAAACACTAATAAAACTACACCCCCTACAACCGTGACAGCGCCTGCAAGTAACACTGAAGGCATTGGCCCATTATTAACAACTCCATCGGCCCAGAATGAGACTGTCCGCCCACGTCAATTATTCCTTGAAAGCATGGCGATATTGGAAGGAAGCATTGAAACAACTGCAGAAAGTGGCAGCGCTACCAATGACGTAACCGACGCCGCATTCCAGGACCTCCTAAAAGCAGCGTCACTTGGATATCCTCCTGCTCAATTCCAACTCGGAGAATTCTACAAGGATGGCATTTGGACCCCTCGTGATGCCGCACGAGCGAGAACATGGTTTCATCGCTCAGCTGAAGGGGGCAATGTCTATGCTATGCACCGGCTCGGTTACCTTTATGCTGAAGGAGAAGGCGGAAGTGCAGATATTCTTACGGCAGTCGAAAAGTTTGAGCTAGCGGCTAATTTAGGCTTTGTAGACTCTCAGTACAATCTAGGTGCAATTTTTGACCCGGGTCCAGGCAATACTCCCCAAGGTATACAAGATATAGAAAAAGCCTATTACTGGTATGCTTTGGCAGCACTCAATGGCGATAATCAGGCTGGCAATAAGGCTTCAGAATTAGGGGCAAGACTAAGCTCGGAGCAAAAAGCAGTTACCGACGAAAAAATCGCTGATTGGCGTGCTCTTCCTGTCAATGTCAGTGCCAACGAAAACCTCTCTGATGGCTAATCACGCATTATTAAAAATGCCCGTGATAGATTTATAGTCTTGAGAACAGTTGTTTTGGCAATATACAATCAGGATCAATTGTCGTCTATGATACTACACTACGTTTAACAACGGCCTTCACAAGGCCACCCAGGTACACATACAAAAGCTACCCTGCTTTTTATGACCTCTATGGTTTCTCCCCCTTCCCCAACAGGGCCACGCAGCATACAAGTAGAGTTATGCAAATTTACCTGCCGATTGCGGAAATGCCGGTGGATCCGTTCTTGGTGATGGCCATGGGCGGCGGAGTAGGGTTTTTATCAGGCATGTTTGGCGTCGGTGGCGGATTCTTAATGACGCCGCTACTGATTTTTTATGGCATTCCAGCACCAGTGGCAGTTGGCACAGAAGCAAGCCAGATTGTTGCCTCTTCCGTTTCCGGCGTCACAGCACATCTAAAACGCAAAACCGTAGATTTTCAGATGGGCTGGTTCCTGGTTTTTGGCGGTGCTGTTGGAGCGCTTTTAGGAGTGATGATCTTCAGATGGCTCCGCGCCCTTGGCCAGATCGATATGATTATCTCGCTCTCATATGTTTCTTTTCTTGGCGTCATCGGCTCTTTGATGTTGATTGAAAGCATCAACACGCTCCGTAACCCCCCAGAAGCACGCCCAATGCGCCGCAAGCGCTCCAGCCCCTGGATGGCAGCACTCCCTTTCGCAATGCGTTTCCGGCGTTCAGGCCTGTATATTAGCCCAGTCCCCCCTATCTTACTGGGTATGCTCGGCGGCATAATGTCAGCGATTATGGGTGTTGGTGGCGGTTTCATCATGGTCCCTGCAATGATTTACATATTACATATGCCAACCAATGTGGTAATTGGCACATCACTCTTTCAGATTATATTCGTCACTGCGATTACTACTGTCTTGCATGCAACCGCTAACCAAACCGTCGACGTTGTCCTCGCTTTGTTATTATTGATCGGTGGCGTCATTGGCGCGCAATTGGGTGCACGGGCAAGCATACGCCTTAAAGCCGAACAATTGCGCATGGCACTTGCACTCATCGTCATGGCCGTTTGCATAAAGCTTGCTATTGATCTCGTGCGCGCTCCTGCCATCCCTTTTATTGTGGAAGGTTTTTGATGAGTCATATCTTCTTGCATCTTGTTTTTTTGATACTCTGCGGATGCATAGTTCCGGCGAATATCAGCAACGCACAAGAAATTTCCCCGATCACAATCGCCTTAACTGAAGACATCATCGAGGTTGATGCAGGTTTCTCAGGCGCTAGCATTACGCTCTTTGGTGTGATCACTGACAACAAAACTAAAGAGATCGACACTAAAAAAGTCGATCTCGTCGCTACGATAACAGGGCCACCGCGCATCATAGAAGCACGCCGTATAGAGCGTAACGGTCCGATCTGGATTCCTGGGGAGGCTTCAACTGCTGAGAATGTACCCGGACTTTATTTTGTGCTTAGCACCAGAGCAATTGATCTGGTAACAAATGAAGCAACCCGCAGAACAAGACATCTCGGTATTAAAACATTACCTGTTGATTTAAAAACT
>CAZGVP010000145.1:0-7344 GCA_964529135.1 uncultured Caulobacterales bacterium
CCTGATATCAGGGAATTCTCACTGAATTTTGTGTGAGGATCGCCTCTTTATCTGTTGCATGAATTTACTTTCCGGAACACTCGGCGCAATGGACACAAACATATGCACATGATCAGTTGAAAGAACACGACTGAGATTGTTGCTCCAATTTCACGACACACTTGACGGATAATCTCGCGAACCCGCTCGCGAAGAGGACCACACAATACCTCGAAACGATATTGGATAATCCATACAATATGATAACGGGTATGGAAAATTGCGTGAGATGAACCTGCTGATCTTTAAACAAAAGATCCAGCAAAAGGTAAATCATACAGCGCCTCAACTGCAGCACGAGATACAATCTCTTCGCGCAGGCGCACTTCGCCATCCATACCTAATATTCGTTATTTATACTTATCGCATTAGCGGCTCATCAAAACTGCGTAATTTACGTGAGTGTAGCGTCCCAGCATTTGCTTCATCACGCAGCAGTTCAACGGCACGAATACCAATATCCAAGTGCTGACTAACGCGCTCTTGATAAAATGCATCAGCCATACCGGGCAATTTGATCTCACCATGTAAAGGACGATCGGAAACACACAAGAGGGTTCCATAAGGAACACGGTAACGATATCCATTAGCAGCAATAGTTGCAGATTCCATGTCGATCGCAATTGCGCGCGCCTGATTTAATCTCACTGCGTTATGTTCAAATCGTAATTCCCAATTTCGATCTGCCGTTGTTACAACCGTTCCTGTACGTAATAATTCTTTTAATTCTGAGAGTTCAATACCGCTGATTTCCTGTACCGCTTGGGTCATTGCAAGCTGAACTTCAGCAATTGTTGGCAAAGGCACAGACGGGGGAAGAAAATCATCAAGTACGCTGTCATCTCGTAAATACGCATGCGCAAGCACATAATCACCCAGACGTTGTGTTCGACGCAACCCTCCGCAATGACCGATCATCAACCAAACATGCGGACGCAAAACGGCCAAGTGCTCAGTAATTGTTTTTGCATTGGAAGGGCCAACACCAATATTAACGAGCGTAATACCCTCATGTTTCCCTTGAACCAAATGATAAGCTGGCATTTGCGGCAATTTCGCAAGCGGTGGCGCTGACGGATCCTGACCTTTTTCAAAAATTCGGTCGCCCGGCTCCACATAACGTTCAGCTCTTCCCGCTTCAACTTCACCCTTTGCATATTCCGAAAACTCATCGACATAACGTTGATAATTTGTAAACAGAATATACCGTTGATAATGCTTTGGTTTTGTCGCTGTGTAATGCTGAATACGGTGTAATGAATAATCGGTTCTCTCTGCAGTGAAAAGCGATAACGGCATGACGCCAAACCGTTGTAAAATTCGATGTCCATCCACAATATCATCATTGGTAGATACCAGGTCCGGCATATAAAAATGGCATTGCAAATTGGCACGTTTTTCTGCATCAAGTGCAGCGGTCGCTTTCTCCAATGCAAAAGTTAACGGCATAGGCGTATGAGACTTACCTACATAAAGTTCAGCATCAAAACGGGTGATAATTCGGTTTAGTTCTTCACTCAGAAATTCGGCAAACAGTGCAGGCCTTGTAATTGTCGCTCCATGAAGACTTTCCGACGCTATCCCGCCCAGTGCGAGTTTGCTGGTTTGCGTTGACTTTTCAGCAGGAACAATCGCACAAATATATGGATATGTTGGCGTTTGCGGAGTTTTATCATCTAGCGTCCCATCACAATATGCATCAAAACGAACACTAAGATCTGCAAGTGCATGGTCATACAGTTCAACCAATCTGGAGACAACCTGCTTTGCACTTTCACAGCGCACTAACTCATCAGCCGGGGCCATATCAAGAATAGGTGAGTGAATAGGCATAAATGACCTTAAGTTTCAAATGCGGGGGTATTACATATAACTATCCATCTGATCGCGGATAAGGTCAACTATTTCAAGAACTGTTATACCGATCAGCGAGTAGCTCATCCAAAAATATAGCACCTGCCCTTCAGGGGAATCAGATATGTAACGCATGCCCCAAGGTGCGCATCGCCGCTTCCTGAAAAGCCTCGCTTTGCGTTGGGTGAGCATGAATAGTGCCTGCAATATCTTCTAGCCGGGCACCCATCTCAATCGCCAGAGAAAAACTCGCCGAAAGCTCAGCTACACCGCCTCCTACGGCCTGGATCCCTAATACAAGATGATTATCCTTACGAGCAACGATCCGCACAAAACCTTCTTCAGCTTCCATCGTCATGGCCCGACCGTTCGCCATAAAGGGAAACAGATTAGTGACGATCTCATGGCCGGCAGCTTTGGCTTCTTCTGGAGAAAGACCAGCAATCACAATTTCGGGATCGGTAAAACAGATAGCTGGAATAACCCGCTTATCCCAGTCGCGGTTTTTACCAGCAATAATTTCAGCCGTCATCTCACCTTGAGCAATAGCACGGTGCGCCAACATTGGCTCACCAGTAACATCACCAATAGCATATACACCGCGCATAGAAGTACGGCAGCGATTATCGATCTTGACAAAACCTTCATGCATATCAAGCATTAAACCTTCAAGATTATAGCCTTTGGTATTTGGTTTACGCCCAACAGTGACGAGAACTTTTTCAGCTGGAATTTTTCCAACGTCACCATTAGATTTTTCAACGATCAACTTTTGCTTTCCATCAGTTAAACCCTTAGCTTTTGTTGACACCATGATAGACATCCCAAGAGATTGCATCTTAGCCACAATGGGTTTCACTAAATCAGCTCCATATTGAGGAAGCACTTGCGAAGCAGCCTCAAGAATAGTGACTTTCGCTCCCATCTTGGCAAAAGCTATTCCCAATTCTAACCCAATGTAACCACCACCAACGACCGCAAGTTCTTTTGGCAACTCAGATAAAGCTAGAGCACCAGTTGACGAAATAACAGATCCTTCAAATGGTAAGAATGGTAGCTCCACTGGTACAGATCCAGTGGCTAACAATAAATTTTCCGCTACGATACGCTGCTCACCGTTCTTTGTTTTGACGGAAACAGTTTTCCCATCAACAATCGAGGCAACACCAGCAATATGTTGAACTTGTGATTTCTTTAAAAGTCCCCCAACTCCCTGATTAAGGCGGGCAACGATACCATCCTTCCACTGAACGGTTTTTCTTAAATCTAAAGCTGACCGCTCAACAGTGATTCCAATATCACTGCCAGTTTCGTATCGAATAGTTTTTTCAAACTCATTGGCTGCATGGATAAAAGCCTTGGATGGAATACACCCCACATTCAGACATGTTCCTCCCGGCTTTTGTTTATCAACGATAATGGTATCAATACCAAGTTGACCTGCGCGGATTGCTGCCGCATAGCCACCTGGGCCAGCACCGATAACCAGCAGTTTGCACGATAAGTTTTTCATGTAACACTACTCTTCAATGAATATTTCAGCCGGACTTTCCATAAGCCCCTTAATGCGCTGTATAAACACCGCGCAATCCCAACCATCAATCACACGGTGGTCAAAGCTCGATGACAGGTTCATCATTTTGCGAGGAACAAATTGACTACCGTCCCAGACAGGTTTGACCTGCATTTTATTCACGCCAATAATTGATACTTCAGGATGATTAATTACTGGTGTTGTGACAATCCCGCCCATGGCTCCAAGAGAGGTTATGGTGATTGTCGAACCAGATAATTCATCCTTTTTGGCAGAGCCATCGCGTGCCGCCTCAGCAAGACGCACAAGCTCAGCGGCACAATCCCATACACTTCGCGATTCTGTATGACGCACGACAGGCACGATCAATCCATTAGGCGTTTGAGTTGCTACTCCCATATGCATACCGCCATGCTGATGAATAACACCACCCTCATCATCATAAATGGAGTTCATCTGGGGTTGCTCTTGAATAGCACGCACCATGGCTCTCATTAAAAATGGCAATATGGTAAGCTTTGGCTGTTCATTGCGTCTACTCTTGTTAAGCCGCACGCGAAGCTCCTCCAACGCTGTCATATCCACTTCTTCTACATATGTAATGTGCGGGATACGCGACTTAGAGATAGCCATTTTTTCCGCAATCTTGCGGCGAAGGCCAACCATCGGCACTTCCTTGATTGCCGAGTTAGCAATGCGGCCCCCTAATGCCGAAACAGGCACAGACGAGCCACGCTGAAGTACCATGTCGATATCAGCATGAACAACACGACCTGCCGGGCCTGACCCAGGGACCGCCCGCAAATCAATACCGACTTCTCGAGCCCGGAGGCGCACAGCCGGAGATGCCAACGGCTTTTCTCCTTCTGCTCGCACCGCGAAAGCTGCACCAGCAGAAGCAAATGATGACGTTGCATCCGCTCTTTCTTGCACGACCTCTTTTGGTGTTCTTGTAACAAGTGCAGCACCAGTGCCATTGATACTCATTTTTGGCTCTGTCCCTATTGCTTTTGGTGTTGGCTCTTTTTCTAATCTCGCAACGGACGCCTCATCACCGACATCATTGCCTTCTCCGTCAACCTCAAGATGAATGATCGCGGAACCAACGGCAACAACATCACCAATTTTTGCGCCAAGCCAAGCAACCTTACCATCTACCGGAGAGGGAATTTCTACGGTCGCTTTATCCGTCATCACTGCAGCAAGAACCTCGTCTTCCCGGACATTTTGACCATCCTTAACCATCCACTCAACAAGTTCAGCTTCAGCGACGCCCTCACCTACATCCGGTAATTTAATCGTATACTGACCCATTACGCAGCCTCCATAACGTTTCTTAAAGCATCACCCACCCGCTCAGGGCCTGGAAAATAAATCCATTCTTGCGCATGGGGGTAAGGAGTATCCCAGCCGGTTACCCTCGCAACGGGAGCTTCAAGATGATAGAAGCATTCTTCTTGCACCAGCGATAAAAGTTCACCACCAAAGCCGGATGTTTTTGTTGCCTCGTGAACAACAACACAGCGACCCGTTTTCTTAACTGATGTCATGATCGTATCCAGATCGAGCGGAACAAGGGTACGCAGATCAATAATCTCCGCATCAATCCCGGTTGCCGCCACAGCCGCCTCAGCGACATAAACCATCGTCCCATAAGCCAGCATGGTCACGGCCGATCCTTCACGCCGGATCGCAGCTTTACCTAAAGGCACAGTATAATGTCCTTCAGGTACATCCCCTAACTCATGTTTTGACCATGGCGTCACCGGGCGGTCATGATGACCATCAAAAGGACCATTGTATAAACGTTTTGGTTCAAGAAAGATGACGGGGTCATCATCTTCTATGGAAGCAATGAGTAATCCTTTTGCATCGTATGGATTTGACGGAATAACCGTTTTCAATCCCGCAACATGCGTAAACAGCGCTTCGGGACTTTGACTGTGTGTCTGGCCACCAAATATCCCGCCACCAGTTGGCATCCGTACAGTTATAGGCGCTGTAAAATCACCGTTTGAACGATAACGAATTCGCGCAGCCTCTTGTACCAATTGATCGTAAGCAGGAAACATATAATCTGCAAACTGAATTTCTACACAAGGGCGCAGACCATTCGCAGCCATACCGACCGCTGCCCCGACAATACCGCTCTCGCTGATAGGTGCATCGAAACAACGTGACTTACCGTACTTCTCTTGCAGCCCCGCAGTACATCGGAAGACGCCGCCAAAATAACCAACGTCCTCTCCAAACACGACCACGGAATCGTCACCTTCCATCTTTATATCCATGGCACTGCGAAGAGCCTCAATCATTGTCATTCTTGCCATGTTCTAAACTCCAGCTTCCTGCCGCTGACGACGCAGATGCTCAGGCATTGTTGCGTAAACGCCTTCAAACATCGCGCTTGCGGACACGCCATTATCTTCGTGAAGAGTACCATTTTTTTCTGCTTCTTTTTGAGCCAGTGCAATTTCACTCTCAAGCTCAGCCGTGGTTTGAGTATGTCGGTCTTCTGACCACAATCCTCTAGTAATCAAATGCATCTTCAATCTTTCAATCGGGTCACCAAGTGGCCATGCAATCGATTCTTCTTTAGGACGATAGGCCGACGGGTCATCTGATGTCGAATGCCCACCAGCCCGATATGTTACATATTCGATCAATGTTGGACCTAAATTATGGCGCGCTCTTTCTGAAGCCCATTTAGATACAGCATAAACAGCAAGATAATCATTCCCATCCACACGCAAGGCAGGAATTCCAAACCCAAGCGCACGAGCAGCAAGCGTCCCACCTTCACCAACTGCAATGCCCTGGAACGTTGAAATCGCCCATTGGTTATTCACCACATTCAATACCACAGGCGCCTGATAGGTGGACGCAAACACCAATGCAGAATGGAAATCAGATTCAGCCGTTGATCCATCGCCAATCCAACCTGCAGCGATATTAGTATCTCCTTTTATCGCAGATGCCATCGCCCAACCTACCGCTTGAACAAACTGTGTTGCAAGATTTCCAGAGACAGTAAAAAATCCATGCTCTTTAGAAGAATAAAGAACTGGCAACTGGCGTCCTTGAAGCGGGTCTTTTCGGTTTGAATAAATCTGATTGATCATAGTTTCAACAGGATATCCAGAAGATAACAACAATCCTTGTTGGCGATATGTTGGAAAATTCATATCGCCTTTCATCAAAGCTTTCGCAAAAGCACAAGCAATCGCCTCCTCACCCAAGGCTTGCATATAAAAGGAAGTTTTTCCCTGACGTTGCATCATTAACATACGGGCGTCAAACGCACGAACACGCATCATATCACGCAAACCCTGCAGAAGATTCTCATCTTTAGGAATGTGTTGCGCCCAATCACCAACGGCCTCACCATCTTTATTCATTACGCGAATAATTGAATAAGCAAGATCCCGCATCCGGGTCGGGTGGGTATCTAATGGAGGTCGACGCTCAGCGCCAGCCTTTGGAATTTCCATATCACTAAAATCAGGTGTATCGCCAGGACGGCATTTCGGCTCTGGTACCCGCAAAGCCAGAGGTTTATACTCTCCCCCTGTCTCGCAACTGGCCGAAGCCTGGTTGAGTTTTTCTGCTTGGAAGTTCATTTTGTCTCCAATGTGCATTCGGCTGACCTTGTCATTGGTCACCCTGGATTGATCTAGTTTTTTCGGCGTTACCGCCATACGGCTATTATGGGATTGATGTTTCATATGACGCTTCCAACCAGCTCCAAGATTAAAACTTAGCGAAGACACAAGATCTGGGTAACACACCAGGTCTTGAGAAAATGCCAATTTTTGCCTTCGGTTGCTCATATGAAACCCATCAGCCCGAGAATTTAGACCAGTACCTGCGCGCACGTGTTCACCTCGTCAAGAGACGAGCGCTTTATAACAAAAGCT
>CAZGVP010000146.1:0-7341 GCA_964529135.1 uncultured Caulobacterales bacterium
CAGCTGATGGCGATGCGATTATCTTGGCGGATGGTGCCAGCCTGACGCTTGATCTAACCATGATCGACAATGCCAATATCACCGATGTTGAGCGGATCGATATTGGTGGTGACAGTGCCAATACGCTAACACTTGAATTGCAGGATGTGCTCGACATTTCCTCAACTTCGAACGAGCTTCTGGTTCTGGGTGATGTGGATGATACGGTCAATGCAACCGGCTTTACAGCAAGTGGGTTGACCCAAACCGTTGATGGACAAGTATTTGATGTGTTTACGAGTGGCGGAGGGGTTCTGCTGGTTGATCAGGATATCACGGTTGTGGTCTGATATCATGCCTAAGTAAGGCACAGGGGCATGATTGGGCAGGATGACTTAATATAGGTCATCCTGCCTACATTTTTTAAAGTAGTGTCTAGTTGTGTTTTGTGGTTTATCGAAAAGAAGGATAGCGTAACTTTGCTAGAAAAGGGATTGCTCTTTTGGAGACAATGTCCAGTGGGTTTATGTCACGCTTTATCAAATCGGCTTTGATCTTTTCGAAGCTCATGACATTAGCAATGCGCTTGTCGAGAAAATCCCATGTGGCTCGATGAGCTTCACTTTCATCTGCGAGCCATTTTGCGAAAGTGGTTGTCCATACACCTGATAATATTGTGCGTTTGGAATAGTAATTATAATCAGTAGAGGTGTCGCCAAGACCGCGCCAAATATGATCAGCAATTCTCCAGCTTAGCTGGATAGCTCTATGAGCATTGTGGGGCAGGGCTAGGGTTGCTGCAGCGCGGCGGGCTGCTTCATGGTGGGGGGCAAGGTGCTCAAGCCGATAGCGTATTGCAGCGGTCACTTTTTCTCTGATCTTCAGGGTTTTGAAGTCATCCCCTGACATGGTCATCAGCATATGCCGGTCTGTGTCTTCAGCCCAGTAATCGATGAGGTCGATAACACCGTTTGGAAAGGCCAGTTTTATGTCTGATGAGGAAATGCCTGCAGAATTGCCAGCGCGTGCTACCATTAATGGCGTCCATCCGTCGAATGGGACAGATTTAAGAGCCTCGCTCAGAAGGGCCATGCGGATTGGCTCGTAGGCATCCTCTCGTGCCTTGAGTTTATGCAGCGTTTGTTCTGCTGCGCAGGCCTTGTTTTCTTGCGTTTTTGTCATCTCGGACCGCTGTTTTCTCTTTAGTGCTAGGGTGCTTGCAGGGTAGTAAATTTGCCTAATATGTTTGTAGACAAGCTGGGCTGCCTTTGCTATAGCCCGCCTTCACGAGGAACCTTCTTTGACGAGAGGCGTGTTGTTTCTCATCCATTTTTGCCCTATGTCGCGAAAAGCCAGACTGTAAATGGCTAATCGGGGCGTTTTTGTTTAGAATTCACCTTATTATAAGGGAGACCCTGACCATCGTACAGATTTACGTCCGCGACAATAATGTCGATCAGGCCCTGCGCGCACTTAAAAAGAAGATGCAGCGCGAAGGCACTTTCCGTGAAATGAAGCGTAGAAAATTTTACGAGAAACCATCGGAAAGAAAAGCACGTCAGAAAGCTGAAGCTGTTCGACGGGCTCGTAAACTTGTCCGTAAACGCTTGCAGCGAGAAGGTGGCTCTTAGATCTTGCTGGATGGTTGATTAATCATATGTAATGTTGGTTTTACCACCAGAACTAAGACAAGAACCGCCATTTTAGGCGGTTTTTTTGCGTCTGATTTCTGGATTTGCAGAGAGCCAAGTCTGGTTTTTGTCATCCAGACAGGTAAGTATATTAATTCTATGGTATTTATTCGGGCATTAAGACAGTGAATGTTGAGATTGACCGAACCTGGCAATCCCGTCAGTATGCACGTGTAAGGTTATGTATAGTATGGAATTTCTCGTCAGGGGTCGTATGCGGGATCGTAGATATTCAATGTTGGTAAGCGATAGCTTGAACGGGTTACATCGCTATATCGCTACTCTTATTGTTAGTGCTTGCGTCGTTATGCCGGCGGCTGGAGCTGTGCAAGAATCACCTGCAGGTGAGGAGATGCCCAATGATAAAATCGCTCAGGAGGGTCAAGCCACTCAGTCTGAACCAAAAGAGTGGGATGTGTTTCCTACAAATGCTCAAAGGCGTGACAGGCGCAACCAAGGCACTATTGATGAGCCGCAATTGGACCCCATGTTCAGTCGGCGCAGGCGCAAAGATGATAATGAAGACAATCCGGATCTGATCGGTGATGAAGAACCGAAGGTAGAAAAGCTTGAAGGTTTTACCGGCATTCTCACATTCCTAGCCCCTGAAGATACTGAACTCAGCTTAGGGGCTGGTCCTGTTTTTAAGCCAGATTATTTCGGGTCTGACAATTATGAAGTCAATGTTGACCCTCAGGTTTATATCAAGATTAATAATTTCACCTTCCTTGACGATGATGGTGCGGAATTTGCCCTTCTGGGATTTTCCGGTTTTCGATTTGGGCCCTCTATTCGGTTAGTTGGGGACCGGGATGAAAGCGAAAACCCTGCCTTGCAGGGGTTGGGTGATGTCGGCGCTACTTTTGAACTGGGTGGTTTTGCAGCAACTACGTTTGTTGATCGCTATTCAGTAAAATTTAAAGTCAGAAAAGGTATTTCAACCGGGCATCGTGGTTTGATTGTTGATGCTTTTGGTACAGCGCTTCTTTTTCGATATGGTCGTTTTTCTTCTTCCATCTCGGCACAGGCTTCCTGGATCGGTAATGATTACGCTGATGTATATTTTTCTATCACACCAGAACAATCAGCCAATTCTGGGCTTGAGCAATTTGATGCTCGATCCGGATTTAGAAATATAGGCGGTAGCCTGAATGGCTATGTAAATTTGGGCAGTAGGTGGTCATTAAATCCGTATGTGTCCTATGATCTTGTTATTGGAAATATTCAGGATACACCTATTATTCGAGATTTTGGCAATCGAGATCAGGTGCGTGCCGGCTTCCACTTGATTCGCCAATTTAAGATATTCTAGGTTATCTCTCGACGGTTACGCCTTTTCAGAATGCCACGTAATTCATGATATGAGATGCTTTTTCTAACGGAGCCGAATAAGAGCAGACCCCGTCTTTACGGCTTTTGCCATCAACAAAAATTTTATAATAGCTTGCGTCTCCCTTCTACGGGCAATGCGATGTGGTGGATGAGGGAACGAAATATTCCTTGTTGATACTATCAAGTGGGAAATAAACATTGTTTTCGATTATTTCGTAACTATCGCTTTGTGCTAATTCACGCCATTCCATGATGCTTTGGCCATTTTTGTAGCTTTCGTTACCACGGTTAAATTGTTTATGGCGCAATCCTTGAAAGGTAATAGAATGGCTCTTTCAATGAGGCTGGATCAAATATGATTTTGCGTATAAAAATTTATCTGAAAGCCAGTAGGTTTTCAGATGATTGATTATTTTGGATGTTTAATCGTCGAGAGATTAATCAATTAGGGCGCTTTCGTCAGGCATGCCCACAATATGGAAACCACCATCAACATGGTGGGTTTCGCCTGTGCACGATGCGCCAAGATCGGAGAGTAAATACAAGGCTGCGCCCGCGACGCCCGCAGGGTCGGTATCATCACGCAATGGTGCCGCTTTGCGGTTGAATGAGAACATGTGCCTTCCAGAAGAAATACCAGCAGCAGCAAGGGTTTTAATGGGGCCTGCGGAAATGGCATTAACACGTATGTTGGCTGGGCCAAGATCGCGGGCAATGTATCTGGTTGAGGCTTCAAGGGCAGCCTTGGCGACGCCCATCACATTATAGTTTGGAATAGTGCGCTCACTGCCGAGATAGGTGAGGGTAATCATAGAGCCACCATTAGGCATCATTTTTGCGGCGCGGTTTGCGGAATCCACAAATGAAAATGCTGACACATCCATCGTGTCTTTGAATATTTGCCGTGTCGTGTTGCCTACAAAAGAGCCTTCGAGTGCTGACTTGTCAGTAAAGGCAATGCCGTGAACCAGAAAATCCATGGTGCCCCATTCAGATTCAAGTTTTGTGAAGGTGGTTTCCATCGAGTCATCCGATGTTACGTCGCATGGTAGAATGATTTTCGCATCAAGGCTTTCTGCCAGAGGGCGTACCCGTCTTTCCATGGTTTCGTTGACATAGGTGAAGGCTAGCTCCGCCCCCATGGCGTGGAGTTGTTGAGCAATGTACCAAGCGATGGAATTTTTATTGGCAACGCCCATGATTAGGCCACGTTTGCCTTTCATCAAGTCGCCTTTAACCGGAAATTCGGCAGTACTCATCGGTCAGTCTCCTTTATAAGTGCTTGGAAAATTTATCCGGCCGTCTGGTGTATCAGTAATAATACCGCAACAAAATAAGACAACCAGATCAGCACGTAGACGCCATATCGTGTGACAGGTGCCATTGTGCGAACAGATTTTAAAATTGTATTAAACCACCACAGTCCGCCAGTCGCAATAAGGACTGCAACGAACAAGTTTTGAGGTTCAATCGACATGCCGGATTTAAACCCTTGCTACGGCAAGACAGCCATTTGTGCCGCCAAAACCAAAGCTATTTGTTAAAAAGCTGTCAATCTTTGCATTATCAATGCGTTCACGGATGATTGGAAGGTCTGCAAATTCTGGGTCCATCTCTTCAATATGCGCTGATGCAGCCAGAAAGCTATTGTGCATCATCAGTAGCGAATAAATTGTTTCTTGCGCGCCTGTCGCCCCTAAGGAATGGCCGGTGAGTGATTTTGTTGAAGAAAATGGTGGGATTGCATCGCCAAATACTTCGCGGATAGCAGCGGTCTCACGACTATCACCAACCGGGGTCGATGTGCCATGTGTATTGATATAATCAACTGACTGCCCAGCCGTTTTAAGGGCTTCGTTCATGCATCGAACAGCGCCTTCACCAGATGGTGCAACCATGTCATGACCGTCAGAGTTGGCAGCGTATCCAACAATTTCGCCATAGATTTTTGCGCCACGCTTTTTCGCGCGCTCATATTCTTCCAGAATGACAACACCGGCGCCACCTGAAATCACAAAACCATCGCGGTTGACATCATAGGCTCGTGATGCAGTTGCAGGTGTGTCATTATATTTTGTCGACATCGCCCCCATGGCATCAAACATATTTGAAAGGGTCCAATCAAGTTCTTCGCCGCCACCAGTTATGATGATATCCTGTTTGTCCCATTGGATTTGTTCAGCGGCTGCGCCTATGCAATGAATCGATGTCGCGCATGCTGATGATATTGAATAGTTTACGCCAAGAATTTTGAGTGGCACGGCCAGGGTTGCTGAGTTTGTAGAGGACATCGCGCGAGGCACTTGGGTGGGGCCAATTTTTTTGGTGCTTTTATGTTCGCGCGTTGTATCAGCAGCAGCAATAATGGATTTTGTACATGGACCACCAGAGCCCATAATAATGCCGGTGCGAGGATGAGAGACTTCATCTTCGCCAAGGCCAGCATCAGCTATTGCCTGTTGTGCGGCGATGTAATTCCACGCAGCACCTTCGCCCATAAATCGGCGGGCTTTGCGGTTCAACGCTTCTTCAACATCTAGCGTTGGTTGTGCGTGTACCTTGCACCGAAATCCCAGTTCGGCATAGGTGTCCGAGAAAGTCACTCCAGAAATACTTTCTTTTAAGGAGTGGGTCACTTCTTCTATATTATTGCCGATAGATGACACAACACCCATCCCGGTAATGACAACACGACGCATACTAGTCTCCTGAAAGGTAATCACTTTAGTTTGTTGAGAAAATGCTTGTATTTATATGCCAGCATCAAGTTGTTCGCGAGAGAAGAGGCCTACACGGAGGTCTTTTGCTTCGTAGATTTTTTTGTCATCAGCAAACATTGCTCCATCGCCAATTCCAAGCACCAGTGGACGCCTCATGATGCGCTTCATATTTATTTCGTAACGCACAATTTTGGTTTGAGGCGTTACCATGCCAGCAAATTTGATTTCTTTGGCGCCCAGTGCGCGACCATGGCCGGGAATGTCGGACCAAGTCAGGAAGAAACCAATCATTTGCCAAAGGGCATCTAGTCCGAGGCAACCCGGCATAACTGGATCACCTGGGAAGTGGCAGTCGAAAAACCAGATGTCGGGATGGATATCAAGTTCTGCAATCATGAGGCCTTTGTTGTTTTCCCCACCATCGTTTGTGATGGAAAGAATGCGATCGAACATCAACATCGGGGGAACAGGTAATTGGGCTGTGCCAGGACCTCGCAATCCATGGTAACCGCATTGCAATAGCTCTTCTCTGGAGTAGGCGTTTTTATCAGTCATTATAATTTTTCTTGCTGCGTCGCACAATTAAATCAAGATTAATTGCGTTTTGAAACTTAGTTTGTCTTTGGTAGTGATCAGCATTTAATCGGTCAATCATTCAACTCATATTTGTGGAGTAAGGGAAGGGGGTCAATGATAAATTAGTGGGATAAATTAGTGGAATAAATTAGTGGAATGCAGCATAGATTGCTGGCTTTTGACCGGGCTCAGCCTCGGTATCCCCACAGAGTATCTTTGAGTACCCATCCAGCAATATTATCAACGTTTACTTGACAATAAGACATTTTGCATTTGCGAACCCGAACGATAACACCAGCATCGATTTTAGCTCGAATACGTGCATCAGGCTTGGCGGTGGCCAGAACATGAGCTTTTTGTTTTATGACCAGAGCGGTGGTTACGCCCGAAAGAAGGGTTGAATGGACCCAGCAACTATCACCATCATTATCTTCAACGCGCCGCCAATGATCTAATGTCTCCGCAGTGATTCGAACCGGTAGTCCTTTTCGAATAAAAGTGAGCTCTTTGGGATGTTGGAGTGACGGTCCGCTCCGGCAATTGACCTTGTCAGATTTAAGCGAAACAAATCGTGGAACAGGTAAACCAGATGGAGTATCTGTGCGTATAGTATCTGCAATATCGCTGTTATTGTTTATCGCACTGCTGCTTGCGGTATTTGGGTGATTAGTGTCCTGTGCATAAGATTCTGATAATGTAACTGGAATCATGATCAAAAAGAGCAGGGTTGATATGGGTTTGATCATAGACTTAGCATCTTGCGATAAGATCGCCACACCATAAAAGCGGTTTAGCCATCTGTCAGGCTGGTAAAAAAGTGGAAATCTTTATGAATTATGAATAAAGATACCTTGAGGGTCTTAACGATTGGTTAACCCTGTGCTGAGAAGCCGAGTTCAATAACGTAAGTTCAAGCACTATGATGGAGAGTGACGGCGATGGTGCAGGAAGACACGACCCGGAAACTAAAGGTCGGCATCACTCGCAGATTGCCACTCAGCATAGAAAAACGCATGAAAATGCTATTCGATGTTATTGAAAAT
>CAZGVP010000147.1:0-7338 GCA_964529135.1 uncultured Caulobacterales bacterium
AAGGAATGCGATTAAGCCTGAATTCTCCAGTGTCCCCAGCCACATAACGCAAAACCGGGATCGGTCGATTGGCATCCAGCGTCCACAACACCATACCACATGCACCCCGAGGCAGGCTGGAATCTGCCAGCGACGTCAGCGCCACCGTAGAAGACCCTTTAATCGCGCTGGAGGAAACTTGCGCTGGCACAGTCTCAACACCAGTAATCTTGGACTGTTTTTCACCAAACGTTGTGCACGCGGTAAGGGATACGATTGCGGTAGCGAATAAGGAAAAATTCCGTAATCGTCTCATTATAATCCTGCCTCTTGCAGTGTACCGGCGACTTCGTAATTTAACGCGGTGCCGCTTTGTTTAAACCCGAGAAAGACAAGAGCGTCCGCAACGACTCGGCGCTTTGGCTCAACCAATGCAACCATATCATAAGTCATATCAACCCGCAGCTTAAAGTGTAACTGAACATTGCCTTCATTTCCCGCCCCTTCCAGGGAAACAAGCAAATCCTCTCCCTCGCATCGTGCTGGCCCTTCCAACGCAAACCCTTCAGCATTAACTTGACGAGCCGTACTGGACAAAAAATCAGTCCACACAGTAACATCTGCCGTCCGGCACCCCTTTCGGGTAAAATGAATCTCGGCAATATTGATATCAGCGACACCATTGACTGGCAAACCAAAGGCGCGCCTGTTTGTCATCGATGATAGGTTTGCACGAAACTTTCCATCTTTAATCACCAATGAATTTTTACTAGCCACCACATCACCATTCCCGGACACACTCCCTCCAACAAGAGTGAGATTTAACTTAGCGCTCCCCCTTAATAAGGGTAATGGTGCCAATCGATAGGTTGCCCTGCCAAGATATATGCCATCCATAGATAGATTTTCAATTTGCCCATTCCATAAGCTGCCCCTTGTATGAGTCCAGGAAAGTACTTTTCCATCATTTTTAAATAATGTACCAACTAATGATGCCGGTGCATTAACTGTAAGCGCAGATAAGAAAAATACCCCTCCTGCAATCAAATAAAAATAACGCATTATCATCAACTATATTTCTAGCTATTGGCCCGGCGCACAAAAACCAATCGGTCTGCTTTCACAAGTTGATTATTATTTCGTGCCCTGCTCATACGCGCTTCTTCAACAATAGCGCCATATTGAGTTTCAACATTCGACATCCACGTATAAAGTATTTCAGGATCAGCAGCGGCAAAGCTAATTTGAACCCGGTTATCATCACCATCAGTTGTCAGGACAACCAAACCAGCGGCAGTTGCACTGGACCCCAGCGCACTTTTCAATTCCGTTGTCGCATCAAAATTAAGCGATACTCCAGCCTTTGCAGCCTGCCCTCCATGGAGCCTTGCTGCCAAAATAACCTGCTCATATCCTGTCTCAGCAATATTCGCACGGTCATGGGCTGCACTATGCCAATGGCCAACTGGCAGGAATACTAATTGATAGAACATGAACAATGCGCCACATATACCAGCTACAAACACCATACTCCGTTCACGCAAGGAAAGATTTTGCCACCATTGTAATATCATAATTTCACCGTCAGCTCACCGGCAAATTGACCGTTTGTGTTACGGTTCATACGCCCCTCTTGTGCACTAATCCCACTTTCCTCCAATGTTGCTTTAAAAGCATTCAGACTGTCTTGGCTTTCAACATTGATGGTAACGCGCATATCTGAGCCCGAGCCCGCAAAGAAAAATCCGTCAACCTGAACGCCTTCATGTTGTTCAATCGCGCTAGCGAATCCTAACCAGATTGATAAAAATCCAATGTCCGAGACTTGAGTGCTTAATACCTGACGTGCATGCTGTACCGGATCCACATTCCTTACTTCAGGAAAAGCATTTTGATGGATGTCGCGTGCAATATCAGTATAACGATTTGCACTTCGATCTGCGCGAATCCCATCTAATGCCCAGGCACCAAATGCCGCCACGGCACAAAAACATGCAGCAATAGCAATACCACGCCATGGCGCAATTTCGGTGCGCCAATTAATTTTACGGCCAAACGCACCCGTCAGTAAATTTGGGATTGCATTCGCAACAACAGTTCCTTGATGCAAGAGCGCTGCCAAGGTAGACAAGTTAGCTTCCGGATGATGCATTACTCTCGTTTCATCATTCAAAGAAATAGCATTCTTATCTGCATAGAGATTAATATGATCTGGAGACCATTCCTCTATTATATCGTCGATAACTATTTCAGCTGTTTCAAGATCCATTGCCAGACCGCCAGATGATCCATTAGCAAGCAAGCCATCGTGATGCACAAATAATGACAATTCCAAGTGATCAGAAGTGTCATTCGAGTATGGTAATCCTAAAAAATCCACGCTCATGAGCGAAGGAAAAATGCCTTCTTCCAGAAATACCCTGTGCCAATGCTCCATCAATGATTTACTGACCGCCAAGCATAACCCAGCCTGCGCACTTTGAGTACCAACCTTATTGCGGGTAGCTATAGCCACGTGAAGATTATCAATATCCTCCGCAACGCTGTCTTCCAGTAAATATCGGGCGGCAGATAAAAACTGCGTTCGCGATCTAGGCGGTGATGGCAATAACCGTAACGCCGCGAGTTCTCCTGGCAGGAGGGCCACCAACCTCTCTTCACCTGTAAAAATATTAGTTTGCGCAAAGGCAGAGAAATTTTGTTTTATACCATTTGCCAATAATGACCCGGCATCATTTACCCGAAGCCACCTCAAGGGGGCATCCGGCGTGTCACCTAGCAAAAGATAGAGATTGGCACTCACGATTTAGCTCCCGAAACGGCGTGAAATAAGGGTCACGCGATTATTCAGATCAACACTGAATAGCATAGTGGATCGCAATAATGTCTTACCATATTGCAGGTTCATGCGTGCCTGTAAAAAACTTGATCGAACACTAAGGCGGGTAGTGAAAATGCCAGGATCGACAGCAATACCCGCCAGAAACGGAAGGCTTTGGATGTCATTAATACTTTGGTAACCTCCACTTGGACGGCGTTCAATAATCAATTCAGCATCTGATAAAGACAAAACCCCGCCAAACACACCAGCCAGGACCGGCGCATCTTGCAAGCGCAACATATTAACATTGACGATGGCAGGCTCAGCGGTAGGTAATGCACATATAAATGGAGCAATTACCGACATCAAAACCGGGTCCACACCGATCATAGCACGCAACTCGCTTTCATCTGCCAGCAAGGTATTGCCCGTGCGATAAGGAACTGGCAGGCGTAAATACGTATTATCCTCTGCCCCGCCAGGTCCCGGATCGCCATCAGGGTCAATCCAATCACGTATTATAATCGCCAATTGGCGAGCATCATTGTCGCTAATGCCAATAGCAAAAAGAACCGTAGCGAACTCGGTAATGCGTTGTTCATCTAGCGGGATAACCGGTGTAGCTGACGGAGTTCCTGAAGCGGGAAGCGGCACAGGAAGATTTCCAGACTGAGCATCATCATCAACAAACAACGAATTTAGATTGAAACATCGTGAGCCATCAGTAAATTGAACACTTCCCTCCTCTTGTTCATTCTGGAACAACGCAGTTAAATCGAAAGGCTGCACCGCCCAAAAATCATCAATACTCATGACGCCATCATTGCGTGCCAAGAAGGCTTGGGACAGTAACTCACCTGCCAATGCTTCAGCACCAGTAACACGCCAGAACATTTGCGAACGAGCATGCTCATTGCGCGCTCGGGCAGAAGCCAGCAATGTCTGATCAGTAAGGCCAACAGCAATAACAGAAAGAGTTGCAACCAATAAAAGCACAATGATCAAAGCAGCGCCTTTTTGAGATCGATTAGCGTTCATGGTGGTAATAATAAAAGAGGTCATGATTGACCTCCTCTTGAAAATGAGCCAACCCAGAATAACTGTGACAACTCCCCATAGCGACGCGATTGCATAGTCAAACGCACCACCCGAGGCACATTTAAAGCAGCAGCACCTTCTGATATGGTGGGGTTCGTCACATTTGGGATAGGCCATGTTTCAATCCATTGAGGATCTCCGCGTGCATATGATGTTAAAAAATCAAGATCGACCGTCTCAACATCATCCAACAACAATCGCTCTATGAAAGGTTGTTCGCGAGCATTATCCAAAAATGGCCTTGCGCGGCGGATTAGCTGATCATCACGAATCAAATATTCTATATACTGAACACTAGGGCGAGGGTCCTCAAAATCAGGATTAGACCAGCCCCCACGGGTAAAGCGCATAAGATAGCGAATCTCATCATTAAAATTACTATTATTGGCAATTGTTCCACCCACAAAAGCAGCAGGGTTTTGATTGCCAAATTCATCGCGCACTGGACGCGCCAAAAGCTGTGCAAGATCTTCTTTTATCAATAACCGTGTGATTTGTAGCTGCCTCAATTCTCGATCACTACGCTCTAATTGATCACCAGCAGAAAGACCAATGCGCAAAGCAAAAAGAGTTGATGTGGCAATAAGTGAAAAAATAAACAGCGACAAAATAACTTCGAGCAACGTAAAACCAGACTGTTCATCACATTTCAGTATATGATGTCTCATCATCGTTGCTCCGATTTCAATGTTGAGACTTCACTGCGCACTTGTTCAAAACCTTCGCGTCGAACGCGAACCGTCACATTCACAAGATTATCAACACTAGTCTCTTGAACGATGCGTTCTGCAACCCAGTTACGATCGCCAAGAATGATGGTTTCCAACTCTACCCCTCGATCCAAAATCACTGGATTCGCAAGCGTAAGTGCCATCACATTATCAGCCACAATAGCCGCGATAACACGGTCTTCGGAATCTGCACTAAATCTTGTATTTTGCCCGATCAATACCAGCATTGCTGCAGTGCTAACGCCCATAATCAAGAGTGCAATCAAGGTTTCTATCAAGGTAAAACCCTGTTGCTTTTTCAATCGTCTATTATTCATGGTAACGACCTAAACTGACCTTGCCGGTACGTTCAAGCGAGACCGACCAGGTTTGCACACGCCCCTCGAAAGTAGCCGTCATGGCTGTATCTTCACCAATAGGTCGAAATTGTATGACCGGTTGAATTTCCCGTTCATCACGATCACGAAGACTCGGAGTAATGGACCCGCCGCCACTAATGATTTCATCGTTAGCTTTAAGGCTACCACGCTCCTCAATTGAAATTGCCATTTTAATCTCTGCATCAAGTCGCCACGTACCCAATATGCGACTGTCTATGGTTCTCCAGGATCCTTCACGATAGCGCACAAAACCATATCCTGAAGGCGTAAACTCAAGGCCTAATGGCTCTCCAGAGGTAATGGCCTCATCGGAGGCTGCTTTTAATCGGGCCGCAAACCGTTTAGCTTCTTTCTTCGCATGCTGACCACCCGTTGGGGCATTCAACACCACAACGGAGATCGCAACACCAACAATAAAAAGAGCAAGAAGCAACTCCACCAGCGTGAAGCCATATTCGCGATGGTCTTGCGTGCGAGGTTGGATGCCTAACTTTTTTGCCAATTGCCGATATCCGCATTCTTGCCATCGCCGCCTGGTTCACCATCTGCACCAAAGGAATAGACATCAAAAAGACTACGTTCACCCGGAAACCGATATTGATAAGGCGTTCCCCATGGATCATTTGGCAAATTCCGTAGATATCCCCCTTCCCGATATTGTTCTTTTCGCAGAGCATTATCCGGAACTTCCTGCAATGCGACAAGACCTTGTGCAGTCGTTGGGTAATTGAGCATATCCAAATGATAGCTTTCCAACGCTGTCTCAATGATCTTGATATCCGCAACAGTTTTCCGCTGAATTGCTTTTTGTTGTTCTGGTGCAAGATTTTGAATTGCTATGGCACCAATAAGACCGATGATGAAAACAACCACAAGCATTTCAACGAGCGTTACACCGCGTTGAGCGTGCATTGATCGCACATTTTCAGATGTCCGTTTATTCATCTCAATTCTCCACAAAACCTATGCTCCGACCATGACTATACCGCATTACTATCCTCCCGACGCTAGCGTATTCAACTGCAAAGTCGGTAACATAATCGATAACACGATGGTCATGACAATTAACCCCATAAATACAACGATTACAGGCTCCATCAGGCGTAATGCTACGGTTGTTGCTGTCTCAAATTCACCCTCAAGGTGCTCTGCGGTTTTATCGAGAAGTTTAGGCAATTCACCAGATTTCTCACCCGCAGCCACCATATGGGTCATCATTGGCGGTAAAACCGCTGCCTTTTTTAACCCTTGTGACAAACCCGTTCCCTCTCGCACCATGGCAATGGTAGTATCGAGACGTGATTTTATATGAGTATTGGAAAGTGTTCTCTGGGCACCAATCAAACTATCAATCAATGGCGCACCGCCAGCAAATAATGTTGCCAGGGTTCGCCCAAAGCGTGCCCCCTCAAGACCTCTCAACAACTTTCCGATTACCGGTATTCGCAACAGGCCATGGTCAAAACGTTGACGAAAAACAGGATTTTTCAATAGTTGCCATAACCCTGCACCTATTGCCACAATCACCAGAAGCACAATCAGCCCGTACTCACGAATACCATCCGACAGGCCAATCACCATCTTAGTTATGAAGGGTAACTCAGCACTGAAATCTTCAAACTGTTCAACGATTTTCGGCACCACATACCGCATTAATGCAATAACAACAGCAATGGAGACAAATGTTAACACACCCGGATAAATCAGCGCTGTTGTTGCTTTGCTCTTTATCGCCCGGTTCTTTTCCAGCATTGTCGCAAGTCGCTTCAAGACGCCGCCAAGATCGCCAGACGTTTCCCCAGCAGCAACCACAGCACGATATAATGGCGGGAAACTTTTTTCATCCTCTGACAGAGCATCGGCAAACCGCCATCCTTCTAGAATGCGTTCACGTACAGACAATATCAGCCGTCTGATTTTTTCACTATCGCTTTGCTGAGCAACCGCATTCAAGGCTTCCTCAAGAGGTACTGACGTTTCTACCAGCGTTGCGATTTGGCGCGTAATCAGCACTAGCTCTTTACCGCCAAGATGAGTTTTCCTGACGCGAAATTGACCCACAGTTCCTGAGTGTCCATCTCTCTCATCACCTTTATTACTACGTGCATTGGAAACACGTACTGGCGTGAGATTTTGACTGCGTAACGATTGGCGTGCTTCTTTGGGGCTATCAGCAGTGATGACACCACGTCGGTTTTTTCCGCCAAGATCGAGGGCTTCATAATCAAATGTTGCCATTACCCGTCACCATCATCACCAACATCTTGCCGAACGACGCGGATCACTTCTTCTGTTGATGTCAAACCCGCCCGAACATGTACAAAACCAG
>CAZGVP010000148.1:0-7265 GCA_964529135.1 uncultured Caulobacterales bacterium
CTGCGATGATAGAGATGGTTGGGCGCTCAACCAGCCAACTGATAAAGCGGGAATATGTGCCGGTGAAATTTTTAAGTGTTGTCGGATCAATATCTTCGATACGAATTTCTTTCGGGCCGTCAGTTTTTCCCTTCATACCAAATCGATTTTTCATCCATTGTGGCGTGGCGATGACCGAACCAAGTACAGGTAGAAAAATAAGGGCAACCATCAAGGATGATAAAAGAACAAATATCAGCGTTAACGGCAGATATTTCATAAACTCGCCAGTAATGTCTTCCCAAAAAAGGAAAGGCACAAAGGCCGCCAGCGTTGTCGCCGTCGAAGTGACTACTGGCCAAAACATGCGTTTTGATGCTTCGAGATAGGCAGTCCGGCGAGGGGCACCTTCGCTCATTCGACGGTCTGCGAATTCTACAATAACGATCGCACCGTCAACAAGCATACCAACTGCTAATACTAACCCAAACATCACCATCATGTTGAGCGTATATCCTGACATGTATAACATCATAAATGCAATCAGGAACGAGGTTGGTATCGCGATACCAACCATTATAGCAGAGCGCATACCAAGAGCGGCAACGATTACAATCATCACCAGCACGACGGCAGTAATAACAGATGATGTTAACCCACCAAGAGCATCTGTTACAAATATTGAACGATCCCCCAAAACCGTATACTGAACAGATGGTGGCCAAAAGCGTTGTTCTTCTTCGGCGATTTTCAGAGAGTTCTGAATGGTGTCAACAATATTGGCGCCAGCGCGTTTTGTCAGCTCAATGCCAATAGCCTTTTCGCCATTGAAGAGTGCGTAACCTTTTGGATCAACAAATGTACGACGCACAGTTGCAATATCGCCAATCGTAACAACATTCTCGCCATTAACACGAACGGGGATAGCGGCCAGATCAGAAGCATTTTTGACCAAGCCTGGCACTTTTATCGAATAACGGCTGTCGTTAAGATCCAGTGTTCCTGCTGTGACCAGTTGATTATTTGCATTGACGGCATTGATGACTTCTGAATCGGTCAGGTTGTAGGATTCCAGAATTTCCGGGTCGATATTGACTTCTAGCAATTCCTCACGAGCGCCGGTTAAGCGCGCTTCAAGGACGCCGCTATTGGTCTCAAGGCGATCGCGTAATTTAATAGCCGTCTGGTATAGCGTACGCTCTGGCACAGCGCCGTGGAGAATTAGGGATACAATCGGAAACTGATTCTGAATATTAAACTCTGTTACAATTGGCTCTTCTGCATTGCCTGGATACTCAGCTTTTGCCCGGTCAATGGCTTCGCGCACATCGAGTACGGCTTTGTCAATAACAATGGTTGTTTGAAATTCCAGAATGATTTGCGCTGCGCCATCATAGGCGAGCGAGTCCATCTGTTTTAAACCTTCAATAGATTGCAATTCTAATTCTGTTGGGCGAACGAGAAGGCGTTCACCATCTTCCGGTGAAATGCCCGGCAATGGCATTGTAACCAGGACAAAAGGGGCTGGTACGTCTGGTTCGGCTTCGCGTGGTATTGTATTAAACGCGGAATAGCCAAATAAAATCATTACAAAGAATGCAATAAGGATAACACGTACCCTTGAGAATGCTGCATCAATGATGCCGGTCATGGGCTTCCCCGTTTACTCATTTTTATCAGAGCCATTCGTTTGCGTGTAAGTGACGCTGACCTGTCGGCCCGCAGTCACAAATTCCTGCCCACGTGTAATGATAGCTATGTTATCGTCGAGGCCAGTTACGTATATGCCGGAATTACTTTCCCCCAATAATGTTACAGGAGCAAAATGTACAATTCCAGAGGCATCAACTGTTCGAACACCGATGTCTCCAGCATCATTGAGGATAAGTGAGGGGCGGCTCACGAGATGCGCATTGCGTCGATCAGCAAAAACGCGGAACTCCGCAGTAACGCCATCACGGATTAAGCCGTCCTCATTGGGAATCTCTAGTTCTACATCAAACGTGCGAGTCGCAGCATCTGAGGCACTGGCCACAAACCGAATAACCCCTTCTACGGTCTCTCCGGTGGCAAGACGGGCAGTGCCTTTATCGCCTTTTTTGATTTTTCCAACTTCTCGCTCAGAGACTGCACCAACTACAAGAAATGGAGATTGTTGTATGACGATGCCGCAAGGGTCGCCGATTGATAGAAAGTCCCCAGTTTCTGCCATGCGTTGATCAAAAATTCCGTCAAATGGCGCGGTGATTTTGGTGTGCTCTAGAGTTAGGTTTGACTGTAACAAGGAAGCGTCTGCCAGATCCAGCGCAGCTTTTGCTGATGCAAGTGCATTCGCAGAGCCGAGCCCTTCCTTCATCAATTCGCTTGCTGCATTATAATCAATGCGTGCCTTAGCAAGTGCCGCGCGGGCTTGGTTCACTTGAGATTGACGTGCGTCAACCTTCAGACGGCACAATATTGCCCCCTCACTGACATCTGCACCAATAGCTGTGGGGGTTGCAGCAACAATGCCGGCTGTTTCTGAACGAACAATTACTTTGCGAAATGCTTTGGTTCGGCCTCGTACATTGACGATTTCCTGCCATGGGCTTGACGATATCTGTGTAGCGAGAACTGTAAACTCTGTTCCGTCACTATTGCTATCTACGGTAATTTCAGCGTCACTTTCATCACTATTAGCCAGTGTTCTGACGCCGAAATAGGTGACTACCAGCAATATTATTAATCCGGCAGCTTTATATGAACTCGAGATACTCATAGTGAAAGTCAGCTCCGGTTGGCAACTGGTGAGAAAAGTAAAAGAGCACGCCTAAAAGGTGTTTAAGGTCTAAACCTCAACATTATCTTATTAGTTTATACTGGGTAGTTTACCGCAAGGTTCAAGAGGCGTCATCATTTATCTCGCACATGCAATAACATTTGCCAGAGTTTGTGATGCAGAACCTACAAAATGCCAGACCATGGGGAGAGGTTAGTAGTAATAATAACCTGAATTAACCGATGAAGCAGGTGCCATATTCAATATTGTGCCAACGATATTGGTATTTCGTAGCAGGCGTTTTGTTTCCTTAAGGTCGTCTGAGCGTGTTTGTCCACTGGCTGCAACCAGCAGAACGCAATCAATTTGGGGTAGAAGAGCCAAAGTATCATCACACCCTAGAATTGGTGACGTATCCATCACGACGATACGTGAGCCAAAATCATTGCCTACTTTTTGTAATAACCGTTCTGTCTTGGGTGAGGAGAAAAACTCCGCTCCACGGCGACTAACACGCTCATTGGCGATTAGTAATAGATCTTGCAGATCAGTGCGGCGTGTAACCTCTTCAATGGATTTTTCGTCTTCGTAATAATCAAGGATAGACCCCGGGGTATCAACACCCAAATAGCGAGCAACACTGGGCCGGTAAAAGTCAAAATCCATCAAGGTAACGCGTGAACCTTTTGAAGAGCTCACTGCGATAGCAAGGTTAATCGCTGTAACGGTTTTGCCAGCGCCAGGAGCAGGCGAAACTACAGCTATACTATTCCAGCCCTCTGCTTCCATTTTTTGAAGCACGCGTGTTCGCAAGACGCGATAAGAGTTCAGAACAGGGTCATGTTCATTTGAGATGATGCGGTTGTTACTAAAGCTCTCGAAATTAAATGCTACAGGTTGGAATTGACTTGTATCAATCGACCGGCTGTTGCTGTTTAAACCAGCACTATTTTGTGTTGCTGGTCCTTGGCCGCGCTTGCCTCGTGCTTTTGTGACGGCCTGTCTAATATGGTCCATGCTAGATCCTGAGTGTTTTCTTTGGTCTGTGCTGTTCTTTTTATCACCTCAAAACCGGTTTTGGGTGCATGTAAAGTTTGTTTTATTCCGCTGGTACGCTGCCGATGTCATCACTACCAACATCCCCGCTATTGTCTCGATTGCCTCGACCTAGTCCGAATCCAGGAAAGCGGAAACCTCTTGTCTCATCACCTTGTATATAAGGAATTGTCGCAAGAGGGGGTTCTTCGAGTATGTTTGTTAAATGTCCACGCCCACGAATGGTGGCATTGAGAAATTCATATCCAATTGCAAGCAGGGCACCAACCATAGCTGAGAAAATAACAGCTAGAAAGATTAGCGCAGGCCGATTAGGGCTGGATGGTTTTTCTGGTAATACGGCTGGCTCTATCTGCATGATACGTTCAGCACGATCCTCAGCCTGCAGGTTTTCTGATTGTTGAGCCGTGTCTTGGCGAATTCTATTTCTCTCAAGAGCGTCTTCTTTCAACTTAAGCTCTCTCTCGCGATCTTTTAAGACACTCTCAACAGCAGGTGTTTTCGTTATTCTGTCTTCAAGATCTTCATAGCGAATGACCAGGTTCTTGCGCCGCTCTTCAAGGCTGCGTGCTCGTTTCTGTAACGAAATAAGGCTTGATTGCAATAGGAAATTTTGGGCGCTTGACGATAACCCCTGGGAAGATGTGGCTCTTCTTATGAAGCGATCTGAGAGCCGGTTGGCTTCGGCTGTTAAGGCAGCTATTTCGTCTTCTGGGGCCTTGGCCTTTTCAGCAGCGAGAACTGCGTCTTCTGCTTGTTCAACCTGGCGTTGCAGGTTTTGCAACTCACGACCAGGAGACAATTGGCGCTCAAGAGCATTTATTTCAGCCTTAAGGGCTTTGATTTCTGGATGCTGGTCAGTATATTTTGCCCTTTCCTCGGCAAGCTTGGCTTTTAGGGATAACAAACGAGATTCCGGGCTATTTTCATTGCCGCCACCAGACGCATTACTGGCCATTTGTGATTCAACAAGGCGTTTGTCTTCATTAACAGAGCTGATCTGTGTTTCTATGTTGGTGAGACGTGTTGTGAACCGTTCCAGTTGGCGCTCATGCAGAGCGAGTTGTCCAGGTAGTGAGCCATTATTTTCTCGTTTAAATTCAGCAATTTCTTGCTGTATAACCCTTAATTCCGCTGTTAACCTTTCGGTTTCCTTTTCAAAAAATTCGGTGGTGTCAGACGCATCCTTAACAGTTTGCTGTCGATCCTGAGTTTCGAGGCGGTTTATGAACTCATTGGCAACCGCCATGGCTTTTTCTTTTGACGGGTCTGTATAGGCAACTCTAAATGCAAATGCATCAGACTGGGTATTGCCAGTAGTGAACTCGCTGGAAATTGGCGTTACCTTGAACCGCTTTTTCATCTTCTTGACTTTTTTGGTTTCCGAATAATTGCCCCAGTCTGAAAAAAGATCTGCTTTTTCAGCAATATCCAGAAGGTTCGAGCGGGCAATGATGCGTTGCCTGTTCACTTCAATCCGTTCAAGGGCAGTGGCGCTGCCAGTTTTTTTGACCAATTCTGTCGAAATTTGGGGCGATTGGATCAACATGATCCCTTCTGAGGTGTATTTTGCAGGTAACAGCATTACCCCGATACTAAGAAGAGGGGCCAGTATAAGGGCTGGAATCAAGAAAATCTTTAAACGCCGACGGATAATTATCATCACGTCTTCAAAGGTAAACTCTTCGCCCATAATCTCTCAAAGCTTTCTCAATTTACTGCGTATTCTCGTAATTTTTGCGGCCCTGGACCTTCAAGGGATAATATTATGTGTCATATAACAGGTTTACCCGATGATGACATATGTATAAGGCAAATTTTTGACCGCCTGTCCAGCCCGAGCACACGGCCGCATAATGATAAAAAAGGATAAATATTCCCATAGCATATGGCAAATCTAGACTGGCTAAGAAAATGGGTTTGTTTCAATCTGAACCATCTCACAGCCACATATGTGAGCGCGGATCTAGAGGCATGGCATAAGATAAAGTATGAATTTAGCCTGAACTTGCTTGTGGCAACGAATTATGCGCTTGCCGATTGTGGGAAGACACACATATAACGCTCTTCAAGACAGCTGTAGCTGACCATTTATGAGGTTTCGGTATGAATAAAAAAAACTCAGGTGCATTATTGCTCGCGGTGGCGGCATTTTCTCTTCTCATCGCGGGGTGCTCATCGCCGGAACAGCGTGTTGCGAAATATACTAAAGAGGGAGATGAATACTTTTCGAGCGGCGAAAAGCTGAAAGCCAACCTCCAATACCGAAATGCATTGGAAATTGATGAGGAGCATATTCCAGCTATACGGGGTCTCATCAATATTGCAGAGCAGGATCGCGATTATCAACTTATGTTCGGTTTGTTGCAAAAGCTTGTCCGTTTAGAGCCCGGTGACCTTAAGGCACTTGTTGATCTGGGAAACATTTATCTTCTTGCAAGTGATGAAGCGGAGGCACAGGAAAGGGCTGACGAAGCGCTAGCTATAGATCCAAATTACCCGCAGGCGTTGGCTTTGAAAGCGAGTGTACTGTTTAAGCTTGGGGATAAGGCAACTGCAATTAATTTAGCAAAATCGATTCTTGCCGATAATCCGTCAAATCAGGATGCCTTGACAATTATTGTTGCTGACAAAGCAAGTCGAAATGACCTTGATGGTGCTCTTGCCGATCTAGACGATGGGTTGCAAAAAGATCCTAACCATGTGTTGCTGCAATTAATGAGAATTGAGATTCTCAGTCAGCAGGGCAAGGCAATTGAAGTCGATGATGCCTTTAAAGTGTTAATTGATCAAAATTCTGAAGACCCATCTTTCCGCCAAATGTATGCTCAGGTACTCGTTACAAATGGGCGTTATGAGCGCGCCAGAATTTTTTTGGCGCAAGTTGCTGATCTGGTACCGGATGATCTTAATAGCCATATGAATTTGATCCGGATGGATTACCAGCTTGGTGGCGCAGAGAAGGCTCGGGAAACTTACACAAAACTGGCCGCTGAGCGACCGTCTGATGTGGATTTACAATTTGCTTTTGCTGAATTCCTCGTAAAAGAAAAGGATTTTAGTTCGGCAGAAGAAATTTATGCGAGATTTGCCGGTGAGCGCAAAGACGAAGCGCTGCGCAATCGAGGTAAAGTCGAGCTCGGAGGGCTTTATATTGTTACTGACCGCCGTTCTGAAGCTGAAGCTCTTATCAGTGAGGTGCTTGACGTTGATGAGGGCAATACCGGCGCATTGATAAAGCGATCTAGTTTGAAGATTACTGACGGTGACTATGATGGTGCCATCGTGGATTTGAGAAAAGCTCTTAATAATAACCCCGATAATACAAATGCATTGTTGTTAATGAGCGCCGCCTTTGAACAAAAAGGAGATGTGGAATTTGCTGATTTGCAGCTTACAAGAGCGTTTGAGAAAGGAAGTAAAAGCCCGACTGTGGCAAATGCTTACGCGAAATTCCTGATTCGCAATCAGC
>CAZGVP010000149.1:0-7265 GCA_964529135.1 uncultured Caulobacterales bacterium
TAACTGAAAATGGTACGAGCCTGTCAATCAATAATAGTATTGTATCGGATAATAGCGCCGATATCGGTGGTGGTATCAACTCCGGAGGTACGACAACAGTGACGAACACGACAATCTCAGGCAATAGTACAGACAATGCTGGCGGTGGATTAGCAAACCAGTTTGGTACCACGACTGTGATTAATTCCACAATTTCAAATAATAATACTGTTAATAATGGTGGTGGAATTATAAATATTTCGGGTACGTTGAATTTAATCAATTCTACTGTCGCAAATAATGAAGCCGGAAGAGTCGGTGGAGCGGTGCATAATGAAGCCGGTATTTTAAACGTAACCAACTCTACAGCTTCTGGTAATAGTGCTGATGATGGTGGTGGCTTTTTTAATTTTTTTGGCATAATCAACCTGACCAATTCCATTGTCCTTGGTAATGGTGCGCCTGACAATGCAGAAATTAGAGGGGGATTTAATAATTTGAGCTCAATCGTTTCTGGTAATGTCGCAGATATTTTTGCGCAAACTGCGGTAGGCGCAGACGGGTCAACGCTTGCTGGCGTGCTTTCCGATAATGGCGGGGCGGTTCAAACAATTGCTCTGCTGGCCAATGCAAGCAATGTTGCACTTGATGTTGGTAATGCGCCTGATGGTGTTACCACCGATGCCACTGGTAATGTGCGGGATGTGAACTTGTCTGGCATCGACAATGGTGGCAGTGTGGATGCCGGTGCGGTCGAATTGCAAACACAATTAGTTACAGGGCCAACACCGGTTGGTGACATTCTTACCGGCACCGCAATGCAGGATATTATCGATGCTCTTGGTGGGGATGATGTTATTGATGGTCTTGGCGGGGACGACAGCCTTTCCGGTAATAATCAAAACGATATTATTAATGGCGGTGAAGGTAATGACACATTAAATGGCGGGCTTGGCCGTGATCAACTCAATGGCGATGAGGACAATGACCTTCTCTTTGGTGGTAATCGTCAAGATACACTCAGTGGTGGTGCCGGCGATGACACTGCATTAGGTGGCAATGGCGATGACCTGATTTTTGGCGGTGATGGTAACGACAACCTCATCGGTGGCGATCAAAATGATATATTAGATGGTGGTCTCAATGATGATACGCTTGAAGGTGGTCTTGGCCGTGATAATCTAATTGGTGATGGTGGTGATGATGTTCTTATTGCGGGTAATCGTGATGATACCTTGAATGGAGGCGAGGGCAATGATGTTGCTCTTGGTGGCAATGGTGATGACAGTTTCTTTGGTGGCAATGGCGATGATAGTTTGATTGGTGGTTCTGGTGATGATGTGATCAGAGGAGGAACAGGCCGTGATGACCTTTCCGGTGGCAGTGGCGATGACAATTTGATTGGTGCCGGTGGGTTTGACCGATTGAATGGTGGTGAAGGCGACGATATTCTCACCGGTGGCTTTAATGCTGATGTATTTATTTTCGCAAACGATTTTGGTGCGGATATTATCACCGATTTTGAAATCGGAAATGTTTTTGAAAATATAGATCTGAGTGCTGTGACTGGAATTGTTGATTTTGCTGACCTTGCCGCAAACCATCTCAGTGATGTTAGTGGTAATGCTGTAATTACTGATGGGGTGAATACGATCACCCTCACAGGGATTGCGAGTTCAGACCTGACGGCAGATGATTTTATTTTTTAAAATAGGCCAAGTTTCGAGGGAAGGGCATTGATTGCTTTTTCCTCGATGGCAGTTCAAACATGATTAAGTTTCTTGCAGGTGTTTATTGATAGCTTTGTCTTATCGGAACAAGACCAGGTTGTTGGCAATACAAGCTATCAAAGCCTGTTATTTACAGCCGCACGAGCGGCCTCATATGTATCCAGAAAAATTTGCCGTTGGGCATGGCTGCCACCAATGCGGTGCAAATCTCGAAGGACGGGCCGCATCAGGGTGATGGTCTGTTCATATTCATCCCGGGAAAATGCTGTCACGGCTCTGGCGAGTGGCAAACATATGCTCTGCCAGACTTCGCCAGCTTTTCCGTCACAGCTCTCTGCATAACAGTCGAGACTTGTCAGGAAGTTATCAGTTTCTTCACCTGTACCACTCCTTGATAGCGCATAGACATAATGAAGGTCATGAAAAGGCAATATGTGTTCTCCTGCTCGATGGCGAA
Source organism: uncultured Caulobacterales bacterium (assembly GCA_964529135.1). Taxonomy (GTDB): domain Bacteria; phylum Pseudomonadota; class Alphaproteobacteria; order Caulobacterales; family Parvularculaceae; genus CALLPQ01. The sequence goes on from CAZGVP010000149.1 coordinate 2,167, forward strand.
CCTGATCAAGAACGGGGGCCCAGCGATCTCCTACTTCAGCGCCCATAATTTCTAATCGCCATAGAATGGAAACAGCGCCGAGTTGTTCCTGCGGGAATTCTGGCCATGAGCCCCAGAGGCGCTCGTCATAGATTTTCATAACTTGAGACTGATCATTTGAAGCAAGGTGAAATAGTGCCGTATGCCACCAATTATGATCGCGGATAAAAGTGCCTTTGTTCTCCCATGTTGAGGCGTTTGCTTCCATCCAGCGAATGCCCTTTTTAATTTGGCGTTTTGTTTCAAAAACATGAGCAACGGCATGGTGAGCCCAAGCATCATCTTCAGCAATACTGACGGCATGCTTGCCTTCATATTCTGCCTCATCAAGGCGATGGTTTTGTTCAAGTGCAAAGGCGATAAGGCCATGTGCATAAGGTGTTTCGCGATGTACAATCGTAGCGCGCTCGCCAAAGCGCAGTAGCGCCGCCTGATCGCCCAAATTAAAAGCGTGGTATTGGCCCCATTTGATTGCGCATAGGTCAGCTGGCCAGCGCACAGTTAAAACATCAAGAATTGAAAGGGCCTCGAAATAGTCTCGTGAAACCCAAGCTTCCACCATATCGCAAAATAATGTTTCGCGTTTGGTGAGACCGTTACGCGCAGCGCGCATTCGTGCGATATAGGGAGCCGCAGCATCCCAGCCTTCCGCTCCTTCAAATGCCAGGTGCAAACACGCAGCATGGGCATTCAGGAGCGCGCAGCCATGATAGTGATCAGTGATCTCAAATAGGTCACGCAATTTCGAGCCATAGCTTAAAAACTCAACAACATAGGCATCATATCCACGTGCTGCCGTTTCATCAGCGCCTGTGATGGGCAAACGAAACGTATCGTGGGCACGAGTAATTGAATGGGCCGTCATGGCAGGGGAGTTTACTATCGACGACACAATATGAGACATTATTTCCGGTAAATCCTTGGTTATTAAAATATCTGCCTAAAATAATCAGTTGTGCTAGCGACACAAGCGCGGCCTTCATGACTTCTGGTCACGGATCTATCAGCTTGGTAAATTTTTCGGGTGAGCTATACTCTTATAGCAAAAACCCCCGCCAACAGGGCAGGGGTTTGAGATAATAGCTAAAGTCGAAATTTAGTCGCGCATAAAGCCCAATATGTTCATGATATGAATGAACAGGGTTGCGAATGAACCGAAGAGCATAAAGGCACCCAAAATAGAAGCACGCTCATTGGTGGCGCTACCTTCGGAGTAGAGGCGTTTAATCATTTGGGTTTCGTAAGCTGTAACACCAGAGAAGACGAGAACCACTAGGCAAGAAGTAATGAGGCTCATCATGCTACTCTGAAAGATCACTGCATTCAGGATGATTGCTATTAGCAAACCGCCAGCAGCCATGACGAGGAAGCCAGCCATGCCTGACAGGTCACGCTTGGTGGTGTATCCCAGCAAGCTGATTCCGGCAAATAGTGATGCTGTAATGAAGAAGGCGCGATAGATTATTGCGCTGTCACCAGTGGATTGGAAGAAATAGAAAAACGGTGCAGCAAGAAATCCCCAAGCTGCGGCGTATGCCCAAAAGATGCCATGTGCCATTATTTTTGAGCCGGAAAATATAACCTTTTGCCCGAAAAACCCAAGGCCCAAGATAGCAACAAATGGTGCCCAGCGCAGGAGCTGGTTCGATTGCATCGCAAACATGATGTCCTGGTTGCTTGCAAGAAAGAAAGCCAGCAATCCCGAAAGGCCAAGGCCTAATGCCATATAATTATAAACGCCCAGCATGTACTGGCGCAGGCCTTCGTCCATTGTGCCGGCGCGGGCACTGGTAGTGGCCGTATTGCGAAAATCGTTCATGTTGCCTCCTTGTGGCGCTGAGCCATGGGCTCAACCGTAGCTGTTTTGGATGTCACTAAGGATATTGTCTTTCGGGGTAGCTATTCAAGGGAAATCGAAGGCAAAATCCTCAAAATGCGCGAAAACATGAGGTATTTCAGTAGTTTTCGAGCATTCTGCCGGTCTAAGCGTTAATTTTGATTAACTTTTCAATGATTGACGCGCGAGAGCCTGCTGATGAAAAACCCGTCCATACCGCCTTCGTCCTTGGCCATAGATGGTAAAAGTCGAATATCGCCATCTTTTGTAAGCGCTTTGCCCCATGGTCCATTTAATATTGGGTCCGTGTCGGGAGAAAAAGCATGGCGCTCCAGTTTTGAGTGACGTTTAAGGGCGGCAGCAATTTGTTTCTCGCCTTCATCAGGTTGAAGGGAACAGGTGCAGTATAACAAAGTGCCACCGGGTTTTAGCATAGACAGCGTATGATCCAGTAAATGTGACTGTACACGGACGAGTGATGCAATGTCTGTTTCTGATTTGCTCCACGGGATATCAGGATGGCGGCGGATGGTGCCGGTAGCCGAGCAAGGGGCATCCAGAAGGACGATATCTGCAGGCGTGATCGCACGATAATCGAGTGCATCCGCGCAGATAACATCTGCATGCAATTTTGTACGTTCAAGATTGCGTTGTAATCTTTGTAAGCGAACTTCTGAGCGGTCGATGGCAGTCACTTTTGCGCCAGCACTGGCCAGTTGTAATGTTTTACCGCCTGGTGCTGCGCATAAATCGATGACAGTTTTTCCTGTGATGTCTCCCAGTAAATTTACCGGAAGGCTTGCCGCGAGGTCCTGTACCCACCAATTTCCCTCTTCGAAACCAGGTAACACGGTAACATTCGCTGGGGCTTTTCCAAGTCTTAGCGATTGAACAGCGTCATTAAAGGGGAAGATATTGGCTTGCATTTCCTCAGCAATATCATTTGTTAATTGCGCACGATTTGCTGAAGAGCTCAAAGTAATATCAAGAGGTGCCTGGCGATGATGGGCCAGGGCTATTTGTTTCGCTGTAACCGGGCCATAAGCGCGCTCCCATGAGCGCCAAAGCCACGCCGGCGTATTGATGCGCATAGGCAGCTCGGCAATTTTCTCTTTCGAGGTTGCCGCCAATTTGCGTGCGACAGCATTTACGAGATTTGCATAGCCTGCAGTCTCGCGACGCTCCTTGCAGAGCTCTGTCGCTAGTGAAACAGCAGCATGGGGAGGGGTATCGAGATAAATGGTTTGAGCTGCCGACAGCCTTAGGCAATCCATCACGCGGGCCACTTTTGCGGGCAGTGGGCGATCCAGATAAGGTTGTATGAGATGATCAATTGTGCCGCGATATCGAAGCACGGTTGTCGCCATGGCACGCGCGAAACCTTTATCGGCGCGGGTAATGGCAGGGTCTTTCTCCCCGTCAGTATTGCGGTTTAGACCCTGATAGGAGCGACACTCACTTAATGCATCATCGAGGGAAGTGCCATCGCGCACCAGCGCCAACAGATCAGAAGCAGCGCGCCGAACGGCAATCCCTTTGGGGTTGTCACCATAAATAACCGGTTCGCGTTGTTCAAAAGCATCGTCGCTGTTTGAACGGCCCCTGTTTGAGCGACCCCCATTTGTGCGATCCTTGCCAAATTTTGGGTCTCCACCAAGTTTTCCATCGGGTTTGCTGCCAGGTATTCCGCTACCCTTGTCAAAACGGGGTCTGTGCTTTGGTTTTGGGCTCTCGCGTTCAAAACGAGGGCTATCACTTGGTTTATCTCCAGGTTTGCGGACAAACTTATCGGGAGCCTTGCTACCAAGCTTATCAGAAAACTTGCCATCGGATTTACTGCCGCGGTTTTGTTCCCCCTTTTTTTGATAAGGGGTATCGCTGCTATTAAAGCTGCGTTTTGGACGGTCGGGCCGTTTTCCGGAATTATCGGGTCTATCTGTACTACTCATCAGGGCGGCTTAGGGGGCTTATGGCTGATTGTCACCCTCAAAGGGTAATTTTGCGGCTTGGCGCTTTCGATTTTGACAGCTAAGGTGAGGTAATGACTGTGAGAAGGATCAGGGGATTATGAGATTTGCAAGTGTTTTCGCCGCAGCTATAGGCAGTTTAAGCCTATTTGCAGGAATAAATAGTGCTGCCAGTGCGCAATCTGTGCCATCAGAAATAGTTAAAGAGCCTGGTGTGCCGATCCTTAGCTTTGATGTTGAAAATCTTGGCCCGATCCTCACTGAGATGAATTATCTCTGGCAAGCCAGGCAAGCCCCTGACGGCAAACCGTTTATTCTCGTGAACGCAGAAGGGCAAACCGTGTTCGTTCTAAGTCCACTTGCTTGTCAGGATGATGAAAACACCGGATGTACCGGCTTGCAATTTATTAGCGTTTTTGAAGGCGCAGCTAATGCAGCAGACATTCAACGCTTTAATAATCGCTATGCGTTCGCCAGCCTGGGCGTTAATGAACGTGGTAATGCATATTTGAACCGCTATGACATAGCTGATTATGGGATCGCACGAGGAAACGTTGCAATTTTGATCTCGACTTTCGCCTCGCTGTCAAAAATCTATACGGAAACCATAGGCATTGATGCTGATGCTAATGGCGTTGGTGGGAATGTTTCTTTTCAGCAAACTGGTAATGATGCGGTGGATGCTGCAATGGCACTAATTACTCAACAGCCAGAAAAAAGCCATCACGATTCATCCACGCTGGTTCGCATTTCCGAAACGGGTGCTAATCTTAAAAAGGTTTTTGCTGACGAGGCGCTGCCGAAAAATAAAATTCTGAATATTGGGCAGTAAATCATCTACGATCTAATCCGGCATTAGTTATCAGGTGTAAATTTCTCTTTCATCGTTACAAGCTCTTCTGCAGCAGTAGGATGCAGCGCGCATGTGTCATCAAATTGTTTCTTGGTAAGCCCCGCCTTAACTGCAATTGCAGCTATCTGAATCATTTCACCGGCATCAGCGCCGACAATATGGCAACCAAGAACGCGGTCTGTTTTAGTATCTACAACCAGCTTCATGAGCATGCGCTCTTCACTCTGGGCCAGGATATTTTTCATCGGCCTGAAGTCGGTCTTGTAAATATCAATAGATGAAAATTCTTTACGCGCTTCTTCTTCAGAATATCCCACAGAGCCGACGGGCGGCTGGCTGAAGACAGCTTTCGGGATATCTTGATAATCCATGCGTGTTGGATTGTTGTTATAAATTGTCTCTG